>NZ_CAXAXI010000008.1:0-113253 GCF_963972995.1 uncultured Altibacter sp. | reverse complement strand
TTAGCACCCGATTCACCGGCATACATTTGGCTACTTCCAATAATTTGCCCGTTGCCCGATTTTATATTAAAGTGGACTTTTCCGTTCTTGGCAGTTTTCATTTCAAAGCACTTCTCATCGCCGCAATTCTTTTTTACAGATTCGATACCGTTCATGGCAGATGCTTTTGAAGCGTACATTTGGCTTGATAGGATTACTTGACCGTTTCCTGCTTTTAGTACAAAGTGAAATTTGTCACCGCTTTTCTTTAGTTCAAACATGTTTATTGTTTTTGATATTAGACTTGAAAATGTTCTTCAATATCGCAAAAAAAATCAAGTTTTGAAATGAAAAAGTAGAGGATTTTCACCGAAGTGACTGCCAATCACTATAGTGCCCAAAAAATTACCAATTTTATCCCTAAGGTAAATAAGTGAGTCATTGAGAACAAAAAGTGAATAAATGGCCGGCAAGGGACGTTCCTCACTACTTGAACATGTCCATCCCGGGGATATTTGGCATTCCTTCTTTGGCAACCGCTGCAATCTCGGCTTCATGGATGCGGGTTGCTTTGTCAATGGCCTTATTGAGGGTTAGTATCAAATAATCTTCAAGCTGATCTTTGTCTTCCAGCAGGCTATCAGCTAATTCAATATGTTTCAATGTACGGTTTGCGGTGATTGTAATTTTTAACAATCCGTCTGAACTTTGTTCGTTTACCAACACATGATCCAATCTTTTTTTGGTCGCTTCTACTTTTTCTTGGGTCTCTTTGAGTTTTCCCATCATACCCATTAAATCTCCAAACATAATTTTATCATTTTAATTCACGCAAATTTACTACTTTGCATTTCTAATATTCAATATTTCCTTTATGAAATATCTCATCGTTATGTGCGCAGTAACCCTTACTTTTGCCGCTTCATGCAGCAATAAAGAATCTTCAGAAAAGAATATGGATCATACGCCACCAACTGCCGAAAAAATTGCCAAGAACCTTGAAAAACACGGAGACGTGAGAATTGATAACTATTATTGGCTCAACCAGAAGGATGATGCCGAAGTGATCGATTACTTGGAGCGTGAGAACGATTATTACGAAAAAATGACTTCGCACACCAAGAAGCTCAAAGAAGACCTCTTCGAGGAAATGAAGAGCAGGATCAAGGAAGATGATGCTTCGGTGCCTTATTACTACAATGGATACTACTACATAACAAAATTTGAAACCGGTAAAGATTATCCTGTTTACACAAGAAAGAAGGGTTCTTTGGATGCCGAAGAAGAAGTGATGTTCAATGTGAATGAAATGGCAAAGGGACACTCGTTTTACGATCTAAGAGGTATCAATGTAAGTCCGGATAACAAGTGGGTTGCTTTTGGCGTGGATACCTTAAGCCGAAGAAAATATACCTTACATATAAAGAATCTCGAAACGGGAGAGATCATGCCACAATCGATACCGCTTACAACCAGTGGTTCTACTTGGGCAAATGATAACAAGACACTTTTCTATACCCGGAAGGATGAGCAAACACTGCGCTCTAATCAAATTTTCAGGCATGTGCGCGGTACTGACCCTACAAACGACGCATTGATTTATACTGAAGAAGATGAGACCTTTAACACCTATGTTTATAAGACCAAATCTGATAAATACCTCGTCATTGGAAGCTACAGTACATTGACCTCCGAATTCAGGACGTTGGATGCGAACACACCAAATGGGACCTTTAAGGTATTTCAGCCAAGGGAACGCGGCCTCGAATATAATATTTCGCACTTTGGAGATCATTTCTATGTATTGACAAACAAAGATGCTTCCACCAATTTTCGTCTTATGAAGACTCCGGAAAACAAAACCGCAAAAGAAAATTGGGTCGATGTGATACCGCATCGTAGCGACGTGCTTTTAGAGGACATAGACATATTTAAAGACTTTTTAGTGGTTAGTGAACGAAGCAACGGACTGAATAAGATCCGGATCATGAGCTGGAACAACCAAGAAGACTACTATCTGCCATTCGATAATGAGACGTATACTGCCTATACCACACAAAACCCTGAGTTCGATACTAAAGTGCTTCGCTATGGGTATAATTCCTTAACAACTCCGGCCTCTGTGATTGATTTTAACATGGAGACCCAAGAAAAGACCATAAGAAAGGAAGTTGAAGTACTAGGAGGTAAGTTTGATAAGAACAATTATGAGTCTAAGCGTGTTTGGGCCACTGCCACCGATGGCACCAAAGTGCCCATTTCTATGGTGTACCGCAAAGGCATACAGAAAGACGGAAATAATCCACTATTGCTGTATGGCTACGGATCCTATGGTGCTACCATTGACCCCTATTTTTCATCTTCCCGCTTAAGTCTTCTTGATAGAGGCTTTATATTCGCCATTGCCCATGTACGTGGAGGGGAGTATCTGGGACGTCAGTGGTATGAGGATGGAAAGTTGCTAAAAAAGAAAAATACGTTCACTGATTTTATCGATGCCTCAAAATTTTTAATTTCAGAAGGCTATACGTCAAAAGAGCATTTGTATGCATCCGGAGGTTCTGCCGGGGGGCTATTAATGGGCGCAATAGTGAATATGGCACCCGACATCTATAATGGAATCATTGCATCCGTGCCTTTTGTAGATGTAGTTACGACCATGTTGGATGACAGTATCCCTTTAACTACGGGAGAATACGATGAGTGGGGCAACCCGAATGAGTTAGAATATTATAACTATATGAAGTCATATTCACCCTACGATAATGTTACTAAACAGGTCTATCCCAATATATTGGTAACTACGGGATATCATGACTCTCAGGTACAGTACTGGGAGCCTGCAAAATGGGTGGCAAAGCTCAGGGAATACAATACCGGAGATAGCAAAATCTATTTCCATACTAACATGGACGCTGGTCATAGCGGGGCTTCAGGCCGATTTGAAGCCCTCAAAGAAGTAGCTATGGATTATGCGTTTTTACTCGATTTAGAGGATATAAAAGAGTAATTAAAAATTTTAATGTACCTTTGTACGGTTTTTAAACTTAGGAAGGATTGCCTAAGTTTTGTAAAAAAACTCCCTATATGAAAGAAGCAATTCAAGCCCATAGTAATGTGTTAGAACTTATAGGTAACACACCTCTTATAAAGCTCAACAAAATTACTTCGAAAATGAAAGGCAACTACTTCGCGAAAGTGGAAGCTTTTAATCCGGGACACTCTACAAAAGATCGTATTGCACTTTACATCATCGAACAAGCCGAAAAGAAAGGCATTCTAAAACCGGGTGATACCATAATAGAAACGACCAGTGGAAATACCGGTTTCAGTATTGCGATGGTGAGTATCATAAAAGGATATGACTGCATTCTTGCGGTAAGTTCGAAATCATCCAAGGATAAGATCGATATGTTAAAGACCATGGGGGCTAAAGTATATGTATGCCCGGCCCACGTGAGTGCCGATGATTCAAGATCTTACTATGAAGTGGCAAAACGCCTTCATAATGAGATCAAAGGTTCAGTGTATATCAATCAGTATTTCAATGAATTAAACATAGACGCTCATTATTACACCACAGGTCCGGAGATCTGGAATCAAACCAGCGGGAAGATCACACACCTCGTAGCTTGTAGTGGAACCGGAGGAACGATCTCTGGTACAGCCCGTTATTTAAAGGAACAGAATCCAGATATCAAGGTGATAGGCATCGATGCGTTTGGTTCTGTTTTACAAAAGTATCACGAAACCCGTGAGTTCGACGCCAACGAGATCTATCCCTATAGAATTGAGGGCTTAGGTAAGAATTTGATCCCTACAGCAACCGATTTTGATACTATAGACTCGTTTATAAAAGTTACAGATGAAACAAGTGCACATACAGCCCGAGAACTCGCTAAGAGTGAAGGCTTGTTTGTAGGTTATACTAGCGGTGCAGCCATGCAGGGTCTTAAGCAATTGGATGAAGAAGGTATTTTTACTGAGGAAAGCAATATTGTAGTTATATTTCCGGACCACGGATCCCGCTACATGAGTAAGATCTACAGTGATGATTGGATGAGCCAGCAAGGCTTCTTCGATGCAAAAACCGAAACACAGGTAAATATAGAATACATAAAATAATAAAAATATACCCTATAAAAGCCGTTGCGAAAGTAGCGGCTTTTTTTTATGGATGCTTCTGAAAAATAAATGTGTTATAATACTAAATTTAAGTATTTTTGCCCCATACAAAGAAACAAGCTGTATAGATGAAAGATTTATTCGATAAGATTTATAAGGATAAAGGTCCTCTTGGAAAATGGGCAGAACAAGCCGAAGGATATTTCGTGTTCCCAAAACTGGAAGGACCTATTTCCAACCGAATGCGTTTTAAAGGAAAAGAGGTGATCACATGGAGTATCAATGATTACCTTGGGCTGGCCAACCATCCTGAAGTTCGTAAGGTAGATGCTGAAGCCGGTGCAAAGTACGGTTCTGCATATCCTATGGGTGCCAGAATGATGAGTGGTCATACCGATCTTCATGAACAATTACAAAGAGAGTTAGCAGCTTTCGTCAAAAAAGAAGCGGCATACCTGCTAAACTTTGGGTACCAAGGGATGGTCTCTACCATTGATGCTTTGGTATCGAAGGACGATGTGATCGTATACGATGTAGATGCCCATGCGTGTATCATAGATGGTGTTCGTTTGCACTTAGGCCAACGCTTTACCTATAAGCACAACGATATGGAAAGTATCGAAAAGAACTTGAAGCGGGCAGAAAAAGTAGCCGAAAAGACCGGTGGCGGTATCCTTTTAATTTCTGAAGGTGTCTTCGGAATGCGTGGCGAACAAGGTAAATTGAAAGAGATCGTTGCTTTAAAGAAAAAATACAACTTCCGCTTGTTCGTGGACGATGCGCATGGTTTTGGAACCCTTGGAAAAACTGGAGCCGGAGCAGGAGAGGAGCAAGGCGTGCAAGAAGATATTGATGTGTACTTTGCCACCTTTGCAAAATCCATGGCCAGCACGGGAGCATTTATCGCTGCCGATGAAGAGATCATTAATTACCTAAAATATAACTTGCGTTCTCAAATGTTCGCTAAATCGTTGCAAATGCAACTCGTAGAAGGTGCTTTGAAACGTTTAGATATGTTACGCACCATGCCGGAGTTGAAAAACAAACTGTGGGATAATGTAAATGCATTGCAAAACGGACTTAAAAAGCGTGGTTTCGATATTGGTACTACCCAAAGTTGTGTGACACCGGTATATTTAAAGGGAAGTATCCCGGAAGCCATGGCCCTGGTAAAAGACCTGCGTGAGAACCATGGTATTTTCTGTTCTATTGTTGTGTATCCCGTGATCCCAAAAGGTTTGATACTGTTGCGTATGATACCAACGGCATCGCATACCATGGAAGATATCAATGAAACCCTTGAAGCATTCTCTGCGATCAGAGAGCGACTTGAGAATGGTACATACAAACGCTTATCGGCAGCCGTTGCTGCTGCGATGGGAGAGTAAAAAATTTTGTACATATATAAAATAAAAAAACCTTTCACATTTGGAAGGTTTTTTTGCTTGTATTTTAAAATAAAGATAGTTATCAATAGAATTACACCATTTATAATGCCTTTCTAAAAGTACTACGCTCTTTGTGCTGCATCGGATTATAATCTTTCCAAAGCAACTGTACTGCCGTATTTTCAATAAGTTCGGGATTGGTTTCAACGGTTTGTATTCCCTTGGCGTTGAATAAATGTTGCATTTCTTCAAAAATAATCGCGGTCACTCCTTTTCCTTGATATTCCGGGTCGATTCCAATAAGATAAAAGGCAGCTTTGTCATTCTTTTTTTGGGCCTGTAAAATATGGTACCAGCCCAACGGCATCAATTTTCCATTTGCTTTTTTTAATGCTTCGGAAAAAGAGGGCATTACAATAGAAAATGCAATTAACTTCCCTTGTTTATCCTTAATGCAGGTAATATAATCTGGGTGGATAAAGCTGAAGTATTTTTCCTTGTAATAGTCGATTTGATATTGCTGAATCGGTACAAAGGTCTGCAGTGTATTGTAGGTTTTATTCAGTAGACCGAACATGGCATCTACATAAGGAAGGATCTCTTTCTTGTTTCTGAAGCGTATAACGCTCAGCCCGTAACGCTCGCGAACAATCTTACTGAATTTTTGTACTTTTTCATAAATGGTGTCGGGGATCTTCATAGTATATTCTACCCAAGTAGCTTGCTTTTCAAACCCTAAGGCCTCCATGTGTTTTGCGTAGTATGGAAAGTGATACCAAGTAATCATGGTATTTAATTCTTCGAAGCCCTTTGTAAGGATTCCCGCTTTTTCCATATTGGAGAAACCCACGGGTCCTTCGGTATATTCAAGTTTGTTCTTTCGACCGATCTCATATACTTTTTCCATCAATGCTTTGGTGACCTCCAGGTCATCGACCATATCCAACCATCCAAACCGTATTTTCTTCTTTCCAATTTCCTCAATCTCTAGTCTGTTGATAATCACGGCAACCCGTCCTGCAGTCTTTCCGTCTTTTTTTGCCAAATAATAGGTAGCTTCAGCATTTTTAAAAACGGGGTTTATTTCAGTGTCGAGCGTATTCATCTCGTCTTTTATTAAGGGAGGGACCCAATACTTGCAATTGGCATAGAGCTGAAAAGGAAAAGTAACAAACTCTTTTAGCTGCTTTTTATTGGTTACTTGTATAACTTCTATCATATAATCAATGTGCTAGATTCCACCATCGCCGCCATCACCATCATCCTCCACGGCGTCCATTCGTTTATTCTTCTTCTTTTCTTTCTTGTTCTTTGCTTTACGCTCTTTGCGACTCGCTCTGCCTGCTTTGCCTTTTTCTTCAATATATTCGTCTGAGTCATGCATATCGAATCGATACGCCATTCCAATGCGTCCGTAGGTTCGAGAAGGTGTATCTTTAAAATTAAGTATAACAGATCCATCCACATGAAAATTCTCATTGATGAGAACAGCTACCCCTCCTCGAAAAAGCTGATCGGCGTAGAAATCACTTTTAATACCCTGATTTTCCACAAAAACAGAGAACCAATCGGTAGGGGTGTGTGTAAGGGTGAGGATATAGGAATACACCGGTTCTTCGGTGGTTACCCTATCGACTATAATGTTGGTTACGAAAACAAAACCACCTATCCAGTTGTTTTGTGTGGCCAAGACGAACTTAGGACTTATGGTAAGTTCATCCATAGACGTAGAAAACGGATTGGTGAGTTTATCAACCGCATTCTCGGTAAAATCGATATTTGCCCCGGCATAGACGGAAACGGCAGGAATAAGGTCTTTCCATTGAAACCGGTTATTGGCTTTCCAACTGTACAGATTGGGGCCTTCCAATTCCATTTTCCGGTAGGGGTCGTAGACTAAATACTTTGCGCCTACGGTATTGCTTCGGAAATTACTCACTTTAAAATCCGGCCGCCCTGCTAGGGTAGGATACGAATACGTGTTCGATTGAAATTCACCCATCAAACTTACTTCTAGTTCCTCTTTTAAGAAGCCATACCGCACACTGTAGTCCAAAGCAAATGCATTCGTCTCCGTTTCTAACAAGCGGTGCTCCTCTTTTCCTAAACTGAAACCGCTCTCGAACTGAAGCACGTTCTTTCCTACCGAAAAAGCACCTTGTGAAGCACCCGGCCGACTGGAATTAAGTTCTTCTGTATATTGACCCGAAACATGAATAAATGGAAAAAGAAGAAGGAGGAGTATTGTAAGGTTTTGGGTTCGCATATACGGTTCGGTTTAGTTCAAAGATATAAGATTTTATCATTTATTTAATAGTAGATTTTCTTCTTTTTCTGTGTCAATCCGTACTTTTGAAAAAGATTTGAATTCCTTATGATAACTTTCATAAAAACGATTTTAATAATCCTTCTGGTATATTTTGGATTAAAGTTTTTAATTAGACTGTTAACTCCTTACATTATGCGATATATCGCAAAAAAAGCAGGACAGCAGTTTGAAAAAGCATTTGGGAATAATCCGTTCGACGCTCCAAAACAGAAAAAAGAAGGAAGTATTACCATCGATAAAATGCCATCCTCGCGCAATAAATCCAAGTCTCCCGTTGGGGAGTACGTAGATTACGAAGAAATTGATTAATTTTCAACCTTCATAATTTATTCGTAGGCTATGCAGCGATTTTTCAAGAATTTTCTTCCTCATATTGTTATCCTCTTCCTATTTATTATCGCTTCACTGGCCTATTTCAGTCCGGTATTACAAGGAAAGAAAATCTTCCAGAGTGACATTGTCCAGTATACGGGCATGGCAAAACAACAAAATGACTATCGGGAGACTACCGGAAAAGAAACTTATTGGACCAATGCAGCATTTGGAGGTATGCCAACCTACCAGTTAGGGGCGAAGTATCCGCATAATTATATAAAGAAATTGGACTTGACGCTTCGCTTCTTGCCGCGCCCTGCCGATTATCTCTTTCTGTACTTTATAGGGATGTATATTCTTTTCTTGATACTGAAAATAGATTACAAACTGGCATTTCTGGGAGCTTTGGCTTTTGGGTTCTCAACCTACCTTATTATTATTCTGGGTGTGGGACATAACGCAAAAGCGCATGCCATTGCCTATATGCCTTTAGTGTTGAGCGGTATTATTCTTACGTTTCGCGGAAAATATGTTTGGGGTTTTATTCTTACAACCATCGCATTGGCTTTGGAATTGGTTGCCAATCACTTTCAAATGACGTACTACCTATTACTGTTGGTATTGATCATAGGAGTAGTATATTTAGTGGACGCTTTCAGAAAAAAAATGCTCCCGCATTATTTCAAGTCGGTAGCGATCATGGCTTTGGGAGCCTTTATCGCCGTGGGTCTTAATGCGACCAACATCATGGCCACTAAGGAATATGCAGATACCTCCACACGTGGTAAAAGTGACTTGACACTACAGCCGGACGGTTCCCCTAAAGTAGCATCCTCCGGACTTGATTACGACTATATAACCGAATATAGTTATGGACGACTAGAAAGTTTTAATCTTTTCATTCCGGGATTTATGGGAGGAGGTTCAGGAGATGCCTTACCCGAAGATTCCCAAACCAGAGAACATCTTTTACGTATGGGAGCTTCCCCTCAGGATGTCAATCAGATACTGAATCAAGTACCGGTCTACTGGGGAAATCAGCCTATAGTGGCCGGTCCTGCATATATAGGTGCGGTAGTGATCTTTCTTGCCCTTTTAGCCTTGTTCTTGGTGAAGGGCCGCTTAAAATGGTGGATTACAGCTGCGTTTCTACTAAGCTTATTCTTATCATGGGGGGACAACTTTCCTTTTTTGACCAATTTGTTTATTGATTATATACCCTTATACAATAAGTTTAGGGCTGTCTCTTCCATACAGGTGATCATCGAATTAGTGCTTCCTATTTTGGCGATCGTTGGCTTGCATCAATTCTTCTCGTCTTTTGAACGTGAGGAAACAAAAAAGAAGGCATTACTCTATGCAACGGGAATTGCAGGGGGGATCGCATTGCTCTTTTTAGTATTTAAATCTACACTTTTCGATTTTACGAGTCCGTATGACAAGTTCTTCATCGAAGAGCTGGGAATGCCTTTTATAGAAGCCGTGCGGGAGGACCGCATGTCCATTATGACTTTGGATACGTTGCGTTCACTTATTTTCGTATTGCTTACATCGACGGTGTTATGGCTTTTCATGAAATCGAAATTGAAATCTATGACCACTGTGGCAATCCTTACGGTCTTAGTGCTTATTGACTTGGTAGGGGTGGGCCGGCGCTATGTGAATGCAGAAAATTTTGTGGCAGCCCGTTTGGTCGATGAACCCTTTCAGAAAAACGGAGCCGATCTTCAAATATTGGAAGACGATGGCTACTACAGGGTCTTTGATGCCACTACCAATCCTTTCAATAGCGGTCGTGCCAGTTATTATCACAATGCCTTGGGGGGATATCATGCGGCAAAGCCGGGGCGGATGCAGGATATCGATACCTATTATCTTTCAAAAGGGGATATTGGCATATTGAACATGATGAATGTACGTTATATCATTACACAGGGAAGAAATGGTGGAGCCGTGGCGCAACGCAATCCGTATGCGAACGGAAGTGCTTGGTTCGTAGAAAATGTAATGATCGCCGAAAATGCCGATCAGGAGATACGCTTATTGGACAGTTTAAACACAAAAGAAACTGCGATCATCCATAAAGATTTTGCTTCAGAGTTACCGCTTGAGGATATTCAGCGGGATTCTACGGCAACCATTGAACTCGTAAGTCACCAACCGGACCATCTGGTCTATGAAACATCATCCAGTACAGCACAATTAGCACTTTTTTCTGAAGTATATTATCCTAAGGGATGGAACGTGTATATCAACAACAAACCTGCTACCTATATTCGAGCAAATTATGTGTTGAGAGCCATGACGGTACCCGAAGGCAATCACAAGATCGAATTCAAGTTCGAGCCCAAAGTAATCCAAACCGGTAGTATGATCAGTCTTGGAAGTAGCTTGCTATTGGTGCTCATTATTTTAGGCGCCCTCTTTTATAGATTCCGTAAGCAAACGACTGATAAACCTAACGATTCTTGACTAAACGAGTCCTCATTATAGCGTATTATTGGCCGCCGGCAGGAGGTCCGGGGGTACAACGATGGTTAAAATTTGTAAAGTATCTACCTCAGTTTAATGTTGAGCCCATTGTGTATGTGCCGGAAAATCCAAGTTACCCAATCATCGATCATAACCTGGAAAATGAAGTACCTCAAGACATCACGATCTTAAAGAATTCTATTAAAGAACCGTATCGATTTGCACAATGGTTCTCTAAAGGCAAAACAAAGAAAATGAGCAGCGGAATTATACCCGCCAGGAACCCGGGAATTTTAGAGCGTTTTTTGCTATATGTTCGTGGAAACTTTTTCATTCCGGATGCACGCGTAGGTTGGGTAGCACCCTCCGTTCGGTTTTTGAGTGCGTACCTGCACAAGAATCCGGTCGATCTAATTATCACCACAGGCCCACCTCACAGTTTGCATTTGATCGGTATGGAGTTGCAAAAAAGAATTGCAACACCTTGGTTGGCAGATTTTAGAGACCCTTGGACAACGATCCATTATCATAAATCCTTACAGCTCACCAAAAGATCCGCACGCAAACACAAACAATTAGAAGCAAAGGTTTTGCAGTGCGCCGATCACATTCTCGTTACAAGCCCAACGACCAAGAAAGAATTTGAAATGATCACGGAAACACCGATTTCGGTGATAACGAATGGGTATGAGATCTCTAACAACCTAACGCGCACACCGGACGCCGCATTTTCGATAGCACATGTTGGATCGTTGTTAAGTGAACGAAATCCGAAATTATTATGGCGAGTCCTTTCTGAAATTGCTTCGGAAGAAAAAGAATTTAAAAAAGATCTTGTATTAAAATTTGCCGGAGTTGTTAGCGATGCGGTGATGGCGAGTATTGAAGCTTTCGGACTCACAGAAAATATAGAAAATCTAGGCTATGTCGCTCATTCGGAAGCATTGCAGCTTCAGCATAATGCACAGGTATTGCTGTTAATTGAGAGCGATCGACCTGAAACCCGGGCAATCATTCCGGGAAAACTTTTTGAGTATTTAGCTTCCAAACGACCTATCATTGCTATGGGTCCCGAAGGCAGTGATGTAAATACGATCCTTTCAGAAACAAAAAGGGGACGTTATTTTACCTATCACAATGAGGAACGGTTAAAGACGTACCTGCAAGAATTATATAATACCTATAAAAATGGGGAGCTGGTAGCATTCTCTCAAGCAGTGGATCAATACAGTAGACCTGCTTTGACCGAGCGATTGGCTACTTTAATAAAAGAAATAACGCAGTAAAAGGCGAAACCCCCAGTTGGCAAATGCCGCCTGAGGGTTTCTAACTAACCAACCAAAAAAATCTTACTGTCCTCTGCCTCTTCTCGAGGTATTTCTGGAACCTGAACTCTTTCGAGCTCCGGTTGAGGATCTAGACACTTGTTTTCTAGTATTTGTTTGTTTCCGAACATTCGATTGTTTTTTGGAAACAGAATTACTTCTTGTGTTCACCGAACGCTTTCGAGAGTCTGAACGTTTTACCGCCGAACTGCTCTTTGAGATACGACCTGTGGACGACACCTTAGAACGTGATTTGTTAACAGCGTTTCGGTTGTTCACCTGAGGTCGACCTTTTGAAACCGAATTCTCTCGCTTTGAATCGCCTCTGGAGACCGTGTTTCGGGAATTACCCATTGTATTCTCTCTTTTAGCTATACCGCGCGAACTGTTGTTATTCACCCGACTTGCGGAAGGGTTATTTTTACTTCTATTGTTAGAGATACGATCCTCCTTTTTAGCAATACCTCTCGTATTGGTATTTCGGGTACTGTTGATTCTATTTCGATCGTTCTTTGTAGCAATTCCTCTGCTGCTATTAGCTCGATCGTTCCTGCCGTATCGACTGTCCTTAGCTGCTATTCCTCTTGAGCTGTTATTGTTTCTGGAGGTAAAATTTTCTCGTCTTGGGTTATTCTGCGCCATAGAATTTCTTCTGTTGGCATCATAATCACGACGTTTTGCTACACGACCATCTTTGTAATGTACACGACTTCCGGGTCTGTGAAAATCTCTTCTTCCGTTGTGGTATGCCACTCTATGTCTATTGTTATAGTACTGTCTGTGGTGATGCCAACTGTATCGGTGTGGGTTGTAATACCTTCTGTATGGGTAATCATACACGATACAAGAAGAATAGAACGGTCTGGCATAATACACATGCCAAGGACGATAAATATATCTGGGAGTCCATAGGTTTATATAACCTGTGCAGTGTGAAAAATAGCCATAAGGATTATAATATACATGCAGTCCTCCAACGCGTACAATACGTCTGTCGTTATAACGAATTTCGGTGGAACCTGCCTGTACGATGCGTCCGAATTCATCATAATAAATTGGGATATCTTCAATTTGGATCACTGCGCCATAATCATCGTATTGGATGTATGCTTCATAGTCATAGCCCGAGTTGAAGTTAATATTCACATTTTGGGTGTTGATATTCACATTTACGTTTCCGCCACGATCGCGACCTAGGTATACAAAGTCAAACTGACCATCAGGAAATACTGAAAACTCAACGCCTCCTTCTACAAAGATATAGGCAGAGCCATCGTAGGAATAATTTGCAGGAGCACTCTCTGGTGCCGATTCCGCTTTGCTGGTAATGCCTATCATCAAGAAGGCGATTACTAATGCTGCTGTCTTTTTCATACTGTTAAGATTAAGGTTGTACTTGCTTTAATTTTTTTGGTCAGCTTGTACATTATCTAATTAAACAACGACCGTGCCAAAAATGTAAGGCGTTGATTTATAAGGGGAGTATTGGTCGAATAGAATATCATGTGGTTCAAAAACGAAATCCGCCGAGTCCTTTTACAGATCCGACGGATTTCTAACTAACCAACCAAAAAAACTATAAACTAATTTTTCTTTCTTTTTCGTTCACGATCATTCCAATCTTCATAGCCATCTTCACAATCATAACCGTTGTTATTATAATTATACCAACCATCGTGCCACAATTTTTTATTATATCGGTTCACGTATCCTTTAAGGTCACGAATTCTTCCGAAGCGGTCATAGATAAGCGTCATATTTCCCGCTTGTACCAACCGACCTCGATGATATATAAGATCAATACTTCCAATCGATCTCACCTTTCCGTTTCGCTGATAGTAAATGTAGGTATCTCCTATGCTTCGTACACGATCAAAGCGGTCTGTAGTAATAGCGTTTCTAAAATTATAACGACCTGTTCGATGATACACTTCGCCGGGAGCATTATTGTAGTAGACCACTTGATGCCCTCGTCGTGGTCGCATCGACACCGGAGATTCGCCTGTAAATTCATAATAAAAAGCTCCATCGGTGGTAACCGTAAAAAGAACACCATTTTCTACAAAACGAATTTCCTGCGCATTGTAATAGCGATGTTTCTTACCCTTTTGAACCTCATATCGATGGTTCTTTTGTGCAAAGATCTGCGTAGTGCTTCCCATTAGGAATACAGCTACAAAAAAGACTGCTTTTCTCATACTACTTTGTATTTGGGTTATGTCACACATAAGCGGTGTGACGTACGCTATTTCCTTAGAGAGAACCAATAGCCATGCCAAAAACGTAAGTATTTGATTACAAGGGGTTAACGGGAATGTAGTGGGAAGACAAGGGTTGTTTAAATCTTGTCCTTTAAGTAATCGGCAGTATATGAAGTCGTGATTTTTACAATTTCTTCGGGCGTCCCTTGGGCTACAACTTCACCGCCTTGTTCGCCTCCATCCGGCCCCAGGTCTATGATATGGTCGGCACATTTAATAAGATCCAAATTGTGCTCTACTACAATCACAGTATGACCCTTATCCAGTAGCGCATAGAAAGACGCCAATAGTTTTTTAATATCGTGAAAGTGCAACCCTGTGGTCGGTTCATCGAAAATAAACAAGGTCTTATCGCTCGAGGTTCCCTTGACAAGAAAGGAAGCCAGTTTGATACGTTGTGCTTCACCACCTGATAAGGTAGAAGAGCTTTGTCCCAGTTGTACATAGCCCAGTCCTACGTCCTGTAAAGGCTGTAATTTGGAAACGATCTTTTTCTGTTTGTGCTCTTTGAAGAAAGCGATCGCTTCATCTACCGTCATCGTGAGCAGATGGTGAATATTCTTTTTAGCGAACATCACTTCCAAGATCTCTTTCTTAAAACGTTTGCCGTTACAGGTGTCGCATTCCAAGTGTACATCGGCCATGAACTGCATCTCTATGGTTACTTCACCTTCGCCTTTACAAGTTTCGCAACGGCCGCCGTCCACGTTAAAACTGAAATGTTTTGCTTTATACCCGCGAATATCTGAAAGTTTCTGAGACGCATACAGATTTCGGATATCATCGTAAGCCTTAATATAGGTCACCGGATTGGAACGGCTGGATCGTCCAATTGGGTTTTGGTCGATAAATTCAACGCTCTTAATACTGCTGAAGCTTCCTTCCAGTCCTGAAAACTGTCCCGGTTTCTCACCATAACCTCCTATATGACGTAAGAGGGCAGGGTAGAGGATCTTTTTTACCAGGGTACTCTTTCCGCTTCCCGAAACTCCTGTCACTGCTGTAAAAACACCGAGGGGAAATGTGACATCGATGTTCTTTAAATTGTTATGTCGAGCTCCCTTTATTTCAATGGCATTTTTCCAAGAGCGTCTTTTAACGGGGACCTCAATTTCCAAGGACCCGTTAAGATATTTTGCAGTTAAGGAATTTGAAGCAAGTATTTCTTTAAAGGTACCTGTGGCAACCACTTCACCACCAAAGGTTCCGGCTTCCGGCCCGATATCAATGATCTCATCGGCTGCTTTCATGATATCTTCATCATGTTCCACAACGATCACGGTATTTCCCAGATCACGAAGTGCTTTGAGAACGCCGATAAGACGTTCGGTATCTTTTGGGTGCAGACCAATACTAGGTTCGTCTAATATATACATAGAGCCAACCAAGCTACTACCCAACGAAGTGGCTAAATTAATTCGTTGGGATTCCCCTCCGGAAAGCGTGTTCGATTTTCGGTTTAGGGTTAGGTAGCTTAAGCCTACGTCCATTAAGAACGAAAGACGGTTGTTGATCTCTAATAAAAGGCGTTTGGCAATTTTTTGGTCGTATTCGTTTAATGTGAGTGATTTGAAGAAATCGGCGACCTTATGAAGTGGTAATTCTACCAATTCTTGTATCGCTTTGCCTTGAATCTTTACGTAGCCGGCTTCAGGGCGCAATCTTTTACCTTTACAGGTGCTGCACTTTGTCTTTCCGCGGTAGCGAGAGAGCATTACTCTATTTTGGATCTTATAGCTTTTCGATTCCAGAAAACTGAAAAAACTATGTAGCCCTTCAAAATACTTGTTGCCTTCCCAAACCAATTGTCGTTGCGCTTCGGTAAGTTCAAACCATGGCTTATGAATGGGAAAGTCGAATTTATATGCATTGTTCACTAATTGATCGCGATACCAGCCCATACTATCACCGCGCCAAGGGAAAATGGCATTCTCATAGATGGACAGCGCCGTGTTTGGGACCACCAAATCTTCGTCGATCCCTATCACATCACCGTATCCTTCACATGTAGGACAGGCCCCATACGGATTATTAAAACTGAATAAATGCACATTGGGCTCTGTAAATACAATTCCGTCCGCTTCAAATCGGTTATTGAACTCTTGGAGTTTGCCGTTTGAAAGATTCTCAATATACAATGCTCCTTTTCCTTCAAAAAAAGCAATTTGTACGGCGTCCGCCAAACGATGATAAAAATCTTCGTCTTCTTTGGTTATCACGCGATCTATTACCAGCAGTACTTTTTCTTTGGAGGCATCACCTTGCCATTCATCCATACGCACTACGGTTTCACCTACTTTAATTCGCGCATATCCTTGTTGTGCCAGTGTTTGTATCTTATTTTCGAGTGTGCGGCCTTCCTCTAAATAAATAGGAGCGAGGAGAAGGAGTTTTTCATTTTCCGGAAATTTTTTGATGAATGCAATGACATCACTTACCGTATCTTTTTTCACTTCTTTGCCTGAAACGGGAGAATACGTCCTTCCAATTCGGGTATAAAGCAATTTCAAGTAATCGTAAATTTCGGTGGATGTGCCTACGGTCGACCTGGGATTGGTGGAATTCACCTTTTGCTCGATAGCGATCGCAGGAGCGATTCCTTTGATGGAATCTACTTTAGGTTTGTTGAGCCGACCCAGAAACTGTCTGGCATAAGAAGAAAGACTTTCTACATACCGCCGTTGCCCTTCAGCGTACAACGTATCAAAGGCCAAGCTAGACTTTCCGCTGCCGGAAAGCCCGGTTATCACAACCAATTTATTGCGCGGAATAACAACAGAGATGTCCTTGAGATTGTGCAATTTTGCTCCTTGAATAAGGATATTCTTTTTGGTATCTATCGTTTCAGTAGTCAAGCTAATTCCTGATTTTTTTTGGTCCTTTTAGTGGATGGGAGTGCAAAGATACTATATACATGTATGGAATGCACGTTAACATATATTATATTTTTTTTAAGAAAAAACTCACTTTTTTTTGCAATTGTGATTTCTTTGTTGTTATATTTACCCCTCATAACGTCATTCTCTAAAATTATTGCCTATAGCATATTATTACTTTCAATAAAAAAACATAACAGCTGAGCAACCAATAGTATAGTTGTTTATTTTTTAAAAAAGTATTAGTATGAAGCAAAGTCCCACAACCGATGCCTTCCTTGTAAGCGCATATATGAATGGCAATGAATCTGCTCTTTGTGAACTTATTACCCGTCACAAACAAAGAATCTACAGTTTTATCTATTCCAAAGTATTTGATCGCGATGTCGCGGAGGATATTTTTCAAGACACTTTTATAAAGGTCATCAAGACTTTAAAGCGAGGCGCTTACAACGAGGAAGGAAAGTTTCTCCCTTGGGTCATGCGTATTGCACACAATTTGGTAATCGATCATTTCAGAAAGAACAATCGTATGCCCAAATTCGAGAATAAGGACGACTTCAATATTTTTTCGGTACTTTCAGACGGGGCCCTGAACATAGAGAAGCAGATCATAAAAGGGCAGGTGGAGAGTGATGTGCGACGCCTAATTGAAGAGTTACCAGACGATCAAAAACAAGTCTTGGTCATGCGTATTTACAAGGATATGAGCTTTAAGGAAATTAGTGAGCAAACCGGGGTTAGTATCAATACTGCCTTAGGAAGAATGCGCTACGCACTTATTAATTTACGTAAGGTCATTGAAAAACATAATATTATATTGACGAACTAATACAATAAAGCATTTTTTGCGGCGTTATTAGGTAACATTAACCTCAAAATTACGTTCTATGCAAAAAATGTACTCTGAAACTTCACGTACGGAGCGCGTGAATAAAGAACTAGCTCCAAAAGAAGAGACCATTCGATTTCTTCTGGATTATTCGAAGGCTTTAAGTGTTATAGATTATAATAAATTGAAGTTTGAAGCACTTCTAAACTAAACTTTGGAAAACCCCCGAAACTGTGTTTCGGGGGTTTTTTTATGTCCTTTTTTGGGCTATTTTCTTTTCGTATGCTAAAAGTACCGACTTTCGACCTATCTTTTTTGTAATACTATCTTTTTCCAAGTCCCAGCCGCGGGCGGGAGAATATTGCCTTCCGTACCAGATAATCTGTAGGTGTAATTTGTTCCACAGATCTTTCGGAAACAATCTTTTCGCATCTTTTTCTGTTTGGACTACATTCTTTCCGGTAGAGAAGCCCCAACGGTACATGAGCCGATGGATATGTGTGTCAACCGGAAATGCAGGTATATTAAACGCTTGGGACATCACAACACTGGCTGTTTTATGACCTACAGCAGGCAGTGCTTCCAAAGCTTCAAAATTAGCGGGAACTTTTCCGTCGTATTCCTTAATAAGTATTTCTGAAAGTCCGTGGATCCCTTTAGATTTCATCGGGGAGAGGCCTACCGGTTTAATGATATCTCGTATCTCTTCTACTGAAAGTTTCACCATATCGTACGGATTGTCTGCCACTTCAAATAGAAGCGGTGTGATCTGGTTGACCCGAACATCGGTACTTTGAGCCGAAAGTAACACAGCGATCAATAGCGTATACGGATCCTTATGGTCTAACGGAATGGGAATTTCAGGATATATATCATTTAACGTTTCAATAACGAAATCTACCTTTTCTTGCTTGGTCATTTTACCTACTTTTATACAAAAATAGCGAAATGAATACATTACAAGCAGGCGATACAGTGCCAAATTTCTCCGCAGTAGATCAAGACGGAAATACTATCAAACTATCCGATTATAAAGGTAAGAAGCTCGTCGTTTTCTTTTATCCGGCAGCCAATACTCCTACCTGTACGGTGGAGGCATGCAATTTAAGTGATCATTACAAGGATTTACAAAAAGCGGGATACGAGATATTAGGCGTAAGTAAAGACACCCAGCGCAAACAAAAGAACTTTAAAGAAAAATACAATTTTCCTTATCCGCTTCTCGCAGATACCGAAAAAGAAGTTATTAATGCTTTCGGTGTTTGGGGACCAAAAAAGTTTATGGGACGCACCTTTGACGGGATTCACCGTATTACGTTTATACTAGACGAAAAAGGAGTGGTGTCACGCGTTATAGACAAAGTGAAAAGCAAGGAACACGCTGCACAAATACTCAATTCGTAGCTTCTTTTG
Source organism: uncultured Altibacter sp. (assembly GCF_963972995.1). NCBI lineage: Bacteria > Pseudomonadati > Bacteroidota > Flavobacteriia > Flavobacteriales > Flavobacteriaceae > Altibacter > uncultured Altibacter sp. The sequence continues at coordinate 93,938 of NZ_CAXAXI010000008.1, read as the reverse complement.
CAGGTAACGCGGCACAACTAAAGAGGCATTTCTCCTTAATAATTTCTGAAACACCCTTCGGAAGCATTTCTTCCCAGCCGTCTTCTCCGTTTTCGATCATGGAGAGTACCTCTCTTGAGAAGATATCAAGGATATCCGGATTGAAATCGGTGATATCCACTACTTTTCCATTGTATTTGAAGAATTTGTACAGTTCCTTCATTCGGGGATGCACTTTCAGGTTCTCACTATTGGTGTATTCGCCGGTTTCAGGATCGCGCATTGGGTACAAATATACCTTTAGATCCTTAAAGAATAGTTTTCCGAAGGCCTCCAGGATACCGCCACTTAAATGTCGGTAATACTTTTCATCAAAAATGTCGACAAGATTATTGACACCCATGGCCAAACCAACTCTCATTTTGGTATAGCGGCTAAAATATTCAACGAGCTTGTAGTATTCTTGAAAATTTGAGATCATTACCGTATGGCCTAACGAACACAAGAGCTTGGCACGATCCATAAAGTCTTCTTCATCGATCTCACCTTCGGCTCGAAGGTTGGACAGCGTGATCTCAAAAATGACCTCAGTACGTTCTTTTTCGACCTTGTTTTCCTTTAAGAACATCTCACACGATTTCTCGTACATGTCTATGTTCACTTTAGTTACCGGCCTAAAACTTCCGCGAAGCGCTAGAATGTTCTTTTTGTATAGGATTCGGGCCGGCAGGATATTGTTTCCGTCGGGACCAAACATGATCGCATCGGTCATTCCGTTCTTAATAAGCTGTAAACTCATAAGTCGGTTGTCCACCTTTTCAAATTTAGGACCGGAGAAATTTATCGTATCGATCTCGATCTTATCCTTGTCTATGTGATCGTACAGATAGCGGAGGAGCTTTTTTGGCGTGTCATACTTGTAATAGGCGCCATAAATTAAATTTACGCCTAAGATCCCAAGTGTGATTTGTTGCAGCATCGCATCGTTCTCATGGAATCGAATGTGCAATGTGATCTCATTATAATCTTCCTTTGGGTCTACTTGATATCGTATACCTACCCAGCCGTGGCCCTTATATTTCTTAGCAAAATCGATGGTTGCCACCGTATTAGCATAGGCGAAGAAAAGTTTATTCGGATGTTTCTCCCTTATAATGCGTTCCTCAATGAGGTTCATTTCATGGGAAAGCATTTTCTTTAATCGCGATTCGGTAACGTACCGGCCATCTTCTTCTATGCCGTAGATCGCATCACTGAAATCCTTATCGTATGCAGACATCGTCTTTGCGATAGTTCCTGAGGCGCCACCTGCCCTAAAGAAATTGCGTACGGTCTCCTGCCCGGCACCAATCTCTGCAAAAGTTCCATAGATATTCTCGTTGAGATTTATACGGAGGGCCTTACTTCTAATGGAGGGAATATTCTCAAATTCCTTATCACCTAAAATATGTTCGGGCATAGCAATTTCCTATTAAGACATCGTTCCTACAAAGGTAACAAATACCATAGGTAAACAAAAAAAATACTGTTATTTTTGTGCTAATGAAACAGCCCTTAACGATTACATTTTTAGGCACCGGAACCTCTCAAGGAATCCCCGTTATTGGCAGTGATCATCCGGTGTGTAAAAGTACCGATCCAAAAGACCAAAGACTACGCGTTTCGGTCCTCTTACAGTGGGGGGACTACACCTACGTGATCGACATCGGCCCCGATTTTAGACAACAAATGCTGCGAGAAGGCATTTCGCATTTGGATGGTGTTCTTTTAACCCACGAGCACAGCGATCATACTGCCGGAATTGATGATATTAGACCGTTTTATTTTAGGCAAGGAGATATTCCGTTCTACGCACATCCAAGAGTGTTTCAACAGCTCCATGAACGCTTTGCATACATTTTTGAAATAGAAAATAAATATCCGGGAGCACCGACCATCACTGAAATTGCCGTAGATAAAGATACCCCCTTCGAGCTGTACGGAAAGCGTGTGATACCCGTAGAGGCCTTTCATCATACATTATCTGTTTTAGGGTTTAAAATTGATGGTTTTACCTATCTTACCGATGTAAAGACGATGGCTGCTTCAGAAATAGATAAAATTAGGAATACCGAAGTTCTCGTGATCAATGCTCTTAGGGAGCAGGCACACCCGTCGCATTTTAATCTTTCAGAAGCCTTAGAATTCATTGAAGAAGTACAGCCTAAAAAAGCATATCTAACACATATAAGTCATCTGCTGGGCTTTCACGAAGAAGTTTCAAAACAATTACCACCCAATGTGTTTCTAGCCTTTGACACCCTTAAAATCACTTTATAGTTATGAGAAAAAGCATTTTTATGTACTTGTTCTTCTTTGCGATCCTGTTCATCATTTTTCAATACATGAACGAAAAGACCATTTTTGAGGCTCAGGAAAAGAAGATCACGGCACTTACCGAGAAGGTTGCAGCGAACGATGCTGTTATCGATTCTCTCAATCAAAGGGTCGTAGATCTGGATTATTTTACGCTACAAGGCAACGAAAATGCCATGGTATACCTAGAATCTTCAGGCTATGAAGCCGCTGCGGTAGAAGCCTTGGTTAGTGATGTGATCTACGAGAACAACTTTGTTACAGAAGGAAATCCGTTGGTGCCTTTTGAGGGTATGACCGGCCCCATGCGCGTTAATAAGGTTCGTTTCTTGAACCATCGATGGGTTTTGGCTGATTTCACTGACGGAACGTATTGGGGTGAAATGATCCTAGAATATACACTCAATACCCAACAGCAGTTGGAATTTAACACGTTGGCGTCTTTACTGTATCCCAAATCTTAATGTTTTAAAAGCCATTCCTTCAGCTCATAGAAATTCTGAGGTGCCACCCCATGTCCTACCGGAAACTCGGAATACTCACATGGAATTTGAAGCGCCTTTAGAAAAGGTTGGGTCTTTCGGGCCCACTCAACCGGTATCACTTGGTCCACACTTCCATGGGATGTATAGACACTTAGCGAGGAGAAATCATTTTCGCTATAGTCCTCTTTTAGAATATCTTCATTTATATAGCCGCTTAGACCAATTACATTCTTCACCTTTTCGGGGTAGCTCAAGGCCACGGCAAAGCTCAAGATGGTACCTTGACTAAAACCTAGCAATGTAATTTCGTTTGGATTTGCATTGTAGACCTCTACCACCGCATCGATACAATTTGAAATAAGGTCTCTTGACGCAATGGCTTGTTCGGTGTCGCTAAACTTTCCGTCTGAATTGTCGAAATAGATATTGTACCAAGCGTTTCCGTACGGCTGCATGGGTATAGGCGCCTTGAGTGAAATAATATGATGTGTGTCCGGCAATTCGGATGCAAAGGAAAAAAGATCGTTTTCATCGCTTCCGAAGCCGTGCAACAAAATGACGGCCGGTGCCATGTCACTACTTTCTTTTGGGCCTCTATAATTGTGTTGTAAGGGTAGTTCTTTCTTTGTCATGATTCAAAAATAAAAAGATGCCACTAGCTAGGTGACATCTTCCGCATTAAAATTTTTATAAAATTTTATCCAATTCCTTTAAACCAGTCTTGAAATTGTTCACCTAAGAGGGGTACTAATTTCTTTTCCCCTTGAATGGCACCTATAAAACCAAGGATCCAGAATACCAAGATCGCCAATTGCAGGATCCAACCCAGAATAGGAATTCCTACCACCGAAATGATAATGCTTAATACCACAGCTACCACCATAATACCTAATGCCTGCCTAATGTGAAAGGCTCCAAAGTCGGTTTTCTTATCGTTGTGCATCACAAGTGCGATGATCCATCCAATAATTGTAATGTACGCCAAAATGGCTACAGTTTTTCCGTTGTCTGCTGATGTGTTTGTCATACGTTTAATTCGATTCGTTAATAGTTAGATTCCTTAAAGATAGAACAACTAATCTAAAAACGTAAACCACGACTGAAATTTCTCGCTTAACCAAGGAATCCCTATCTTTCTGTTAGTCAGCGCCATGATAAAGCAAAATAACCATAGCGCGACACTCAGCCAATACACATATACCCCAATGGGATAGTTTTGTAAGGCTACAGCCACAAACAACAGAATGACCAATCCAAACATATTTTTTATATGCCAGGTAGCGAATTCATGTTTTTCATCTCGATTCATGGAAATCGCAATGAGCATACCTATAAACGTGATATATGCGATAATTGCTTTGTTCTTACCGGGAGGAGTGCTCATCTATTTAACTGTTGAGTACTAATTTTCTATTGTTGTAGATTCCGTAGGCTTTGCCCTTAAGTTCCTTCCCTAAGAATGCTGAATTCTTTGAGGTGGAAACAATATCTTTTTCTGAAAAGGTCCAAGAAATGTCGGGATCGAACAAGGTAAGTGTGGCGACAGCGCCTTCAGTAATGGTGTTGACCGGAACTTTAAAAACTAATTTCAATCGGGTGAGCGCTTCGATAGCAGTTTCGGTATCTACAATACTTCGCAATGCCCCAAAACAACTCTCCAAGCCAATGCTTCCAAACTTGGCGTGGTCGAACTCTGTTTTTTTATGCTCTATATCGATAGGATCATGATCGCTGGTCACACCGTCGATCACACCCTCTTTTAATCCCTTCTGTAAGGCTTTTACATCGGCCAATGTCCGCAGCGGGGGCATGAGCTTGTAACGGGTGTCGAAGCTCTCCAGCAGGTCATCGGTTAGACAAAGATTGGCAATGGCTACACTGCAACTTACTTGTAAACCATTCTTTTTAGCTTCTTTTATGAGACGAACCGACTTTTGGGTAGAAATAGTAGGAATGTGAAGTTTGCCGCCTGTATATTCCAAAAGATACAGGTCTCGTGAGATCTGCAATTCCTCAGCGAGCGCCGGTATACCCTTGAGACCGAGTTTGGTGCTGTTCACTTCCTCGTTCACCATCCCGTTTCGCGCCACGGACGGATCGAAAGGGAATGATTGTACAAGCGCATCGAAATTTTGAGAATATTGCAGGGCAATCTTTATCAGATTCGCATTTTCAATAGACTTCTTGTAATCGTAGAAGGATACTGCTCCTTCATTACTCATGTCGTATAATTCTGCCAGATCCACTCCTTTGCTTCCTAATGTTAACGCTCCGATGGGATACAGGGATACAGGTTGTCCTTCTGCTTTGGAGCGCAGGAACTTTATGTTCGATTTACTATCGGTTACCGGGTAGGTATTGGCATTGACGGCGACTTGTGTGAATCCACTATGGGCAGCGGTCTTTAGACCTTGCGTCAAGGTTTCTCGTTCTTCAAAACCGGGTTCCCCAAAAGAGACGCCGGGATCGAACCATCCCTGGGAAATATGTAAGTTAGGGAGTTCAATTTCTTTGACCTTCTTCGTAATGCTTATAGAAGTACTTATTTTAGAGATCTTGCCGTTCTCGATGAGTACATCCCTCTTTTTTAAATGATGTTTACTGGTAGGGTCAACAATTACGGCCGATTTTAGTAGTACGTTCATTTATAGAATTTTAAGATAAGCATTTCCATGACGAGAAATAATAAGGCAAAAATAACAAACCATTTCCAAAAACTGTTAATAGAATTTGCTTGACGTATGGTTTCGAATAGTGATTCAACCGATTTATGAACTTCGACACCTTGCCAATCCTTCGGATTAGCATACTGTAAGGCACTTTCATCTCTATCGTAATTGAAACTGAGATATTGAATAAATTGTGAACCCTTTTCAATTTGATACGTTCCTGCCAATGAAGGTTCGTCTTGCGTTGTGATATCTACTTTATTTGCTTTGGTTTGCTGAAGGGGAATGAACTGAAGGCTACTATCCCTTATTTTTACGATCTCATTTTGAAGCAATGTTACCGGCACCGAAAATTGATTCAGCTTGCCGACTTCATAGTACAACTTTGGCAACGGTAAACTTCGTTGGGCCATATTGTATAGTGTAGGGACGATTAGCGGTGAATTTTGAAAATTTGAATTTTCAGAATTAATTGCCGTCGTAAAAAGATAACTTCCGGTTTGTTCTATTAAAAATGGTTTGCCGTCTTCAAAAGATAGGGCCGAGGTAGCATTGGAAGTGAGTGGGTAGTATGCATTTACCTTAGGGTATTGAAAATTTACGACCCGCTTTTCAAAAACATTTTCATAGAGCGGATGATCAAAAGCTATTTGTGTGATCTTCCGTTCTTGATTTACACCTGCCGAAAAACTTCCCAAATTAAAAAGACCTAATGCAGCGTTGTAGGAACTTAGATCGGCTGTTGTAGAGGGTATAATCAAAAGACTACCTCCATTCGTAACAAACGAGCGCAGGGCAGTAACAAGGGAAGAAGGCAAATTGCCTACTTCGTTCAGGATGATAAAATGTTGGTCCGGTATCGTATTGTAGTTCACCGCATCATGTGCCTGTTGCGTATATTCAAATTCAGGTTGATCGAACAAGCGTTGCAAGAAGTTGGCATTGGCTTCATTTATACTTAGCACCTTGATCCTTTCAGGAGCATTACTACTAAAAAACAGGGTGTTATCGTACACTATATTTGGGTCGTTTAAGGTTACATATCCCACAATTGCACCCGTATTCTCTACATCGAATGTAATGGTTTCTGACGTTTTTTCAGAAAGATCTACTGCAGATTTCGCAATGAGATTGGTCGATTTGTAAAGTGAGACAGAAACAGGCTGTGCGCGGGTTTCCGAAGCAGAAACGACCACCTTTAATTGTATCGTATTCACCGACTTTGAAGCGATGTAGGCGGTGTCAATGCCTATGTGATTTGTAGAGACAGGTCGAAGCGGTACGGCGTCGATACTTATGCCTTTTGGGATCTCGGGAAATTCTTCTTGTCGCTGAAAATCGGAAATGTAAATAAGCTGTTGTGTTGCATCAGGTTCGTTTGAGAATAATTGCTGCGCTTTTAGAAGAACTTCAGCAGGAGTGAGTTGTTTTTCGGTATAGCCCACACTTAATAATTCATTCTTAAAATCTTGTACAGAGGCATTTCTTCGGGCCAGATCATTCGTGAACCAGCTAATTTGTTCACTTCCTACGCTCTGTTGGAATACATCTTGCAAGGCGCGTTGTAATAATGGACCTTGCGGTCCCTTCGCCTGCATACTGAATGAATTATCTACATAAACAACCGTCTCCTTTTTTGTATTGAGGGCAGATCGTGATGCTGTAAACGGCTGGGCAAAAGCAATGATGATACAGGCCAATGCCAACAATCGCATGAGTAGCGTTATCCACTTTTTGAGCTGTGAACTTTTTCGGGTTTGGATGGTGACCTTTTGAAGAAAAGCCACGTTGGTAAAATCTATTCGCTGAAATCTTCGAAGCTGAAAAAGATGAATAATAATTGGAATGAGCAGTAAAAAAAGGGCATAAAGTATTTCGGGGTGTTTAAACTGCATTCTAAGAACAATTTTTCATCTCAACCGGAAGCAATGCAAGAAGTATAACCAAGCCAATTCGCTTCAGTTTTAAATCCGGTGCTTTCCTATGGCGCCAAAGATATAAAATGCATCCGATTTTGAGCTATTTCTTAATGGTAAACGTAAAAGTACTTCCAACGCCTAACTCCGATTCGAGATGAATGTCGCCACCTAACTTGGTGACGAGGCTCTTTACCGTAGCAAGCCCAATACCGGTTCCTTCTTTCCCGGTTCGGTCCTTTATCCCGGCAGTTTTGAACAATTGGAAGATCTCCTCCTGCTTTTCCGGTTCAACCCCTCTTCCGTTATCGGTAATTTGAAAGGTGTAATAGCTGTCATTTTCTGACACCACAGCTGTTACGGTACACACGTCTTTTGGATTGTACTTAAGGCCGTTATCCACCAGATTGAGCACTACCTGCGTCAACGCTGCCTTGTTGATGTTTATAAAAACTCCGTTGGTGGGATAGCAAAATTCATAGTCCTTTAAAATGAGCATTTCTCTAATAGCTTCAAAGAACTCAACGTAGCTCACATCTTCTTTTTGTGATTCTGAAAGACTGTCATCCCTGTAAAATCTTAGGATCCCGTTGATGTAATCCTTCAGGGTAAGCGAAGATTCTTCTATGTATGCTAAATATTCTAATGAGGTCTCGTTCAAAGTTCCTGCATTCTCCTCCCGAAGCAATCGCGTTAGACTGGTGATATTCGCCAAGGGCGATTTAAGGTCGTGGGAAACCACATGAGCGAACGAATGCAAGCGCTCATTTCGCCGCTTTTGTTCTGCCTGAAATTCAAGCAAACGTTCATTCTTTCTATGGAGCTCAAAAAGATTGACTACCTGCTTTGCAAGCAGTACGAGTGATTTTTTTTGTTTTTCTGTAAGGACCCGTGGTTTCACATCATAGATGCAAAGTGTTCCCAATGCATAACCATTCTCATTGAGAAGGGGAGCGCCGGCGTAGAAAACGGTGCCGTATTCATCAAGAATGGGATTGTCATGGAATCGTTCGTCCGTCCGTGCGTCCTCGATAATAAACAGCTCCTTATCATCTAAAATGGCATGGCCGCAAAACGAGATATCGCGTGGAGATTCACGAATGTCCAATCCAAAATGGGATTTTAAGAAATTACGATCCCTATCCATTAGGGTTACTAATGAAATGGGCACATCACAAATTGAGGCGATCAAAGCGGTAATATTGTCGTAATCTACATCGGGTAGCGTATCTAATAAATTATAAGAATATAACTCAGCCAAACGTTCGGCCTCATTATGAGGGGGTTGTGGGGAAATCATAGTTTACTGTTAGTACTAGAAATATACGTAAGAATCGATGCCCCCGGATGTTAAGGAAGTACTAAAGTTGATGACGTTTGTACTTTTATTTAAAAGTGAACTCGAAGGTGGTACGTTTTCCCAATTCAGAGGAAACACTAATTTCGCCCCCCATACCTTTGACTAAATTTTGGACGGTAGAGAGTCCAATCCCGTGGCCTTTTTTACCATTCCGATCTAAATTTCCCACCGTGGTAAACAAATCGAATATCTCACTTTGTTTCTCCTTTGGTATTCCCATGCCGTTATCAGACAGCACAAAACGGTACACATCATCTATTTTAGTACACGTCATGTCGATAACGATCTTTTCTTTGTCGTTATACTTTAAACTGTTACCAATTAAATTAAGCAGGATCTGCTCAAGCGCAGCCCGATTGCAGGATAGTTCCAGATTATCTTCCGGGAAGTTGATCTCACAATCTATATCAATGTTTAATAAGTCTACAATCTCTTCCAAAAGCTGGTTGAGGTCAAATGTCTCATGTGAGCCGGAGGTGAGTTTGTCACTTTCGTAGTGCGCTAATAAGCCCGAAATATAATCGCTTAGTGTGAATGACGATTGCTTGAGGTAGGAAATGTATTTTTGAGCTTGTGTATCTAATTGATCTGAATATTTTGCCTTCAGGATATCTGCCGTTAAGATCATATTCGCTAAAGGCATTTTCATGTCGTGTGAAATGACGCCTGCGAAATTTTTCAATTCTTCATTCTTGTTCTGAAGCTCTTTTTGAAGCAATTCAAGTTGTTTGTTCTTTTTTCGTTCTTCAAACAAGTTCATCACCTGATGCGCCAAAGCGAGGAGGGTCTTTTTTTGCTTACTGTCTAACGTGCGCGGCTTTACATCGAAAACGCAAAGTGTTCCAAGTGGAAAGCCCTGCGGATTTATAAGTCTAACGCCGGCATAGAATATGGCCCCTTGTTCGGTCACCAAGGGATTGTCCTTAAAGCGCTTGTCCTTTCTGGCGTCTTCTACAATAAATATGTTCGATTCGTCCAGAATAGCATGTCCGCAAAAAGAAATATCACGCGGCGACTCATTAAAAGGAATGCCGTAATGCGATTTCAGGAAATTGCGATCGGCGTCCAGCAATGTAACCAACGATATAGGCACGTCACAGATACTTGCTACCAACGCCGTAATATTGTCGAAATCCTGCTCCGGAAGCGTATCCAACAAATTATAAGATTTAACTGCGCGAAGGCGCTCTTGTTCATTCTTCGGAAGCGTTGGTGAAATCAATGTAAGGTTCTTTTTTGTTTAGTTGACCTACAAATATCGTAAAACCGAAAGTGATATGTTAACATTTTACACAAAAAAGTTAACGCGTAAACCTTCATATCTGCTTTGTTTCAGAATTTCTCAAATACTCCTAAGCCAAACAGCGCGAAATCGTATTTAACAGGATCGTTGCTATCCATGAGCCGTAAGGATGTATCCAGTTCTACCAATGCTTTCGCATCATTCTGTTTACGCGTGAGCAATTCTAACTTTCGGGCCACGTTCCCGCTGTGCACGTCCAGCGGACAGGAAAGTTGAGCAGGGGAGAGGCCTTTCCATATTCCAAAATCTACTCCAACAGCATCCTTTCGCACCATCCACCGTAAGAACATATTGATGCGTTTGGCAGCAGAATTCTTCAGCGGATCGCTAAAATGTTTTTCAGTTCTGGGGAGATGCGGCAATGCAAAGAAGATCTTTCGAACGTGATGTATGCCTTCTTGCAGGGTTTTCCCTTCCGAAGCATTCACGAATACCTGCTCGAGTCCGCCGTGATTTTGGTAGATGTGCTGTAAAGCTTTCAGGAAATAAATAAGATCCTTCTCATTAAAGGTACGATGTACAAAACCGGCAAAGCGTTCGGTGTCATTTTCAGTAAAATGCAACACGAACTCATGCGGGGAATGGTCCATGAGATCCATGAGTCGCGCACCATTTGTAATGATACTTTTTCTATTCCCCCATGCAATGGTAGCAATTAAGAAGGCAGCGATCTCTATATCCTCTTTTTTTGTGAAACCATGAGGAATTTGGATGGGATCGGTTTCGATGAATTTTGGCTTATTGTAAAAAGCTGCTTTTTCGTCCAGAAACTCCTTTAGCTCGCTCCGGTTCATGGAGTTATATTAAGATTTTACCATCCTGCATGGTCAACTTGCGGTCGGCCATATTAGCCAGCTCCTCATTGTGTGTAACGATCACAAAGGTCTGTCCAAATGTATCGCGCAGGGTAAAAAAGAGTTGATGGAGGTTCTCTGCGCTCTCGGTATCTAAGTTTCCGCTGGGCTCGTCGGCTAGAATGATGGCGGGATCATTCACCAAAGCCCTTGCCACTGCCACCCGTTGTTGTTCCCCGCCGGACAGCTCGTTGGGTTTATGGCTTTCCCGATGTGAGAGACCTAAGAAATGGAGTAATTCTTTGGCTTTTATCTCTGCTTGTGCCCGTGAAGTATTTTTTATAAAAGCAGGAATGCACACATTTTCGAGTGCGGTGAATTCGGGTAATAATTGATGAAACTGAAAGATAAATCCCAGATTCTCATTCCTAAACTTTGCCAACTGTTTCCCTTTAAGTGTGGCTATGTTGGTAGTGTTGATGTGTAAGGATCCTTGAGCTGTTTCATACCCGTCTAAAGTTCCCAGAATTTGAAGGAGCGTTGTTTTTCCTGCTCCCGAAGCGCCTACAATGGAAACAATTTCCCCCTTCAAAATATGAAGATCTACCCCCTTTAATACGTGAAGGTCGTCATAATATTTGTGGATGTTTTGAGCTTCGATCATTGTGGTTTTTGTTAGTGATGAAAATACTACAATTTCATAAAATGGGAACTAAGAGTCCTTATTTAATAATCCTCGCACATTATTGTAGTCCACAAAATAGGTAATACGAAGGGACAGGGTGTTTTGTTGCGGTTGGTCAAAAAGGTTTCTAAGACTTTCTCCGTAGCCTAGGGTTGATTGGGAGTCGAAATTAAAAATCTGATTGCGATATAAAAGGGTTGCTTCACTACCCGGTGCAAAACGCCAGCGAAAACTGAGATCCAAGTTCCAAATGTTGAAGTTGGCATTAGGGTCATTTTCTGAAATGTCGTAATCCGCATTGGTAAGGGTGCCATCTTCATTTAGTGTAAAAAATACATCTTCGGTATAGTCTGCGGTACTCCAAAAGTTTCGGAAGCGCAGGTCGACTGCTTTATACGGATCGAAATTATAACTCGCCTGAATGCTATTCTCAATATTGACACGCTCCCGTTGCCCGAAGAAAATTTCAGTTTCCGTATTGTCTACATATCCAAAATCTTTCTCCCGAAAGGAAAATTCAGAAGAGAGGATCATTAAAAATTTATCTGAAAAGCGATATCTGGGTTCAATATCGAAAAATGTGTTTTGTCTGCTTTCGGTATCGAAATAGGAGCGATATCCGAAATTAATATCGTAAGCAAACTTCTTGCGATAATCTGAAGATACGAAAACATTTCCGCCAAGACTGGCGCCAAATGCAACAAAACGTCCGGGGACCCGCGGTTCAAAATAGTCATCGTCTTTCGAAAAATAACTTATATTTCCTCCAAAAGCGAACCTGCTTTTTAAGACGAAGAATGTATTAAGATTCAATGTGTTGCCAATTTCAACATCCGGTCGATAGCGCCTGCGATGTCTGGCAGTAAGTTCAAAACGATAGTTGTTGAACCATTGGGTAGGTTCGAATATCTGGTACGAAGCACCCGCTACGAAGTTGTTAAAATTATTCTCAAAATTCAATCCCAAATCATTGATATCGTAGGTGGAGTTGGAAAAATCGTGCCCTATACGGTATCGAAATTTACCTTTGATCCTAAAGATGTCTAATTCTGAAAGAAATCCCGTTTTTGTACCATCAAAATTATTCACGTTGCTAACGATGGCTCTGCCGGAACTTCGAAAATTATTGTCTTTATCGGCTACATCAAATACAAAGGCTGAGGTGTTGCCGTCCCTAAAGTGTCCTTCGCGAGTTACATTGGTATTGATAAGTGAAACCGAAGAATTTCCGTTAAACTGTTGGTCCAATACTACAATGTTGTAATTGGAAAGCGGCTCTACCAGCACATCTCGGGTGGTGCCTGCCGCCGTATCTCGAATGGTGGCATAGGTTTTTTCTGTTACGGCATTAAAGAACCCAATACCCAACTTATCTTTTGTTCTTCCGGAGATCTTTAGGGCATTCAATAAGTTTACTTTGCCGGGATAGTTTTCAACGATCTCTGTATCGTCAAGCGTTCCAACATCGCCTGTAGGGCCACTACCCACACGCCGTGAAAAAAAGATCCGCCCAATATTGAAGAGATCGGTTCCTTCGGTGAAGAATTGCCGGTTCTCTCCAAAGGTTTGTTCAAAAGGGCCTAGGTTCAATCTCACTTCATCAAAAGATGCCTGACCAAAATCCGGGATGAGCGTAGCATCCAGCGTGAAACTGTCACTTAACCCGTATTTCACGTCCATTCCGGCAGAGAGGTTCGCGTCTGTATCGCCATCAAAATTAGTGATCACTCCTTGTGCAAAGGGGAAGAATGTAAGCCGCACAGGCGGGTTGATATCTCGTACCCCTGTAACTAATCCATTATATTGCGTTTCTTGTCCCACGCTGTTCTTGATAAAGTTCCATGTGTGAGTTTGGTTTTCACGTACGAGACGCCTGTAGAAGTTTACACTCCAGTCCTGCACAGCAACTTCGGGAAAGCGAAGTGCGTTATAAGGTATCTTAAATTCGGCATACCATCCTTTGTCATCCTTCGAGATCTTACACTCAAAGACAACATTATAACTGAAATCGAAGTTGTTTTGCCCTCGTATCGCGTCTCCAATGGTTCCTGCGCTGGTCACGTAAAACCGTGTTTCATTGATGCCGTCGTTATAGGTATTAAGAGCTACCGAAAAATAATCGGCTTGAACAAAAACCTCGTCTCTTTGGGAGAACTGACTTAAAATTCGATCGGGTTGCGGATCGTAGAGATATGCTGCGACATATACCGCTTTATCATCGTAGGCCATCTTTACTTCGGAAGCGTACCCTTCAGGTATCATACCTTCATTTCCGGGTTCGTACATAAAAAAATTCCCGTAAGCGGGTAATGATTGCCAAACGGGATCGTCTAAGATTCCGTCGATACGGGGTGGTTCCTCAATTCGGACTGCTTCGATGGTTTTTTTTTCTTGAGAAAAACTTTTCAGAAAACTTAAAAAAAGAATACAAAGTAATAGAATAGAATAGCTTCTGGATGTATAGCCCATTTTGTGATTTTGATTGATGACAAAGGGATCGTCGGCAAAGCTAACGTACAAGATGCGCCGGAAGTATTAACAAAAAGTTAAAATGCCGTCGAAGAAAGAAAAGCACGACTTTTAAATTGTAATATTGTTTAATATATGCATAAAAACTTAGAACAAATAGTGTTAGCGGGAGGGTGCTTCTGGTGTACCGAAGCCGTTTTTCAGCGTATTGAAGGCGTAGAGCAGGTTGTTTCCGGCTATACCGGTGGAACCATCAAAAATCCGGCTTATAGAGAAATTTGTACAGGAAGGACGGGGCATGCCGAGGCGATTCAGGTTTCTTTCGATCCTGCCATAGTTTCCTTAGATACTTTATTGGAGGTCTTTTTCGCCACACATGATCCTACGACCTTGAACCGACAGGGAAACGATAAAGGTACACAATACCGCAGCGCGATTTTTTACGCTAACGAAACACAAAAAGAACGAGCCGAGGCTTTTATACAACTGTTAGAAGATAACAGGGTGTTCGATCAACCTATCGTCACAGAGGTGACGCCATTAGGGGTGTTTTATAAAGCCGAAGAAGATCATCAAAACTATTACAATGATAATACCCAACAGCCTTATTGCCAGTTTATCATATCGCCAAAAGTGGATAAGATCAAGAAGTTCTATTCAGAAAAACTAAAGACAACATAAATGGGATCCTACAAATTCTTTGAAGAATACAACCATGAAGTGACCGACGATCTTCGCAATAACTTTTCAGAAATATTGAAAGGTGTTGGAGAAGATATTACGCGGGAGGGTATTGTAAAAACACCGGAACGTGCTGCCAAAGCCATGCAATTCCTTACATCCGGTCATTGTCAGGACCCGGAAGAAGTGTTGCGCAGTGCCATGTTTGCTGAAGGTTATAACGATATGGTCATCATCAAGGATATAGAATTGTATTCCTTATGTGAGCACCACATGTTGCCCTTCTTCGGAAAAGCGCACATCGCCTACATACCCGACGGCCATATTGTGGGTCTTAGCAAGATCCCCAGGGTCGTGGATATTTTCGCACGCCGACTCCAAGTGCAGGAACGCCTCACGCATGATATCTTAGAATGTATCAATACAACATTAAAACCCAAAGGTGTCGCTGTGGTTATCGAAGCATCGCATATGTGTATGATGATGCGGGGTGTACAAAAGCAAAACAGTGTGACTACCACATCGGGTTTTCGAGGACAATTTGAAAAGATAGAAACACGTAGTGAGTTTCTCAAACTCATTAGCAGTGATCTTGCATAATTTTGGCACCTTTATTGCGTTCTAATTAGTGAATTAAATTAAAAACTATGCAACAATCTA
Organism: uncultured Altibacter sp.; assembly: GCF_963972995.1. Lineage (NCBI taxonomy): Bacteria > Pseudomonadati > Bacteroidota > Flavobacteriia > Flavobacteriales > Flavobacteriaceae > Altibacter > uncultured Altibacter sp. Next base: position 78,582 of record NZ_CAXAXI010000008.1, on the reverse strand, counting down.
AATATACATTACTCAGGAAAGGTTTGCTTTTTGATGCGGTGGGGATGATCACTATGGCGATCCCCGTTGTGGGCCCTTTTCTTGACCTCCTTTGGGCGCCTTACGCTGCAAAGAAAATGAATGATATGTATTCAGGTACTTCCGGAAAAGTAGCTTCGGTGATCGTATTCATTGAAGAAATTCTACCCATAAGTGACTTTATCCCTACCTTTACACTTATGTGGTTATATACCTTTGTACTTTCAACAAAAAAACATCCACAACCGCAACCTATTGAAGTAAAAGTAAACGAATAAAAAAGCCCCGTTCGGGGCTTTTTTTTTATCATTATTTATTGAATTGTGAGGGGAAAATTTACCGAGACATCGGTTTCTCCACCTGCATCACCCAATGTGCCATCATTAGGCTTTTTAGGTTCATGACGTAAAACCAAGTTAAGACTTCCTGTACTTGCAGCTCCTGCCATGGCAGAAAATAAAGTGCCAAGCGGATTACCATTGCTATCTACATTCTCATATTGGAAACTTAGGTTCAAATTTGTACTTGGAATATAGAAAACTTGGTGCTCTTCGGCTTCGGCATTAACCTCTACCGTTATATCTTCGGCAGGATTTTCGGTCTCGTTTAAAAATTGTACGGTACCGTTATAGTTAGTATTTGCCGCAAAGTCACCGGATACAGTCACTACAGGCGCATTAGGCCCATCACCGTCCAAATCTCTGGAAGTCAACACAACGGCTGTCCCGCCGCCATCAGGAGTAAATGTTAAGATAACGGTTGTTATTATTTCTTCCTCATTTACAGGTTCGGTACTATCGTCATCATTTGAGCAAGCTACAAACAAGCCTGCGATCGTGAAAAGCAAAATAGATATATATGATTTTTTCATTTTAAAAATTTATTTTAGTTGTTATTAAAAAATTTCTTCCTAAGTCATCTGCATAATAACGGAGGCGGTTTAAATAATTTCTGTACGATTGATTAAAAAGATTTTGTACCTGAATGCCAATGGCAGCCTTAGTTTTTTCAAACAAAACGAACGTATAGTTTCCGGCTATTTCAAAGAGATTGTATGCATCGGGTGGGGTACTAACGTCTACTGTTTCAAAAGTTTCAGTCTCAGGTAAAAAAACTTCAAAATTATTGTTTGGAAATTCATTTTGTCTAAATACGTATTGCTGTTTGACAGAAAAAGACCAACTTTCTTTTGTGTATGCCAAGGTATTATAAAGGTTTACCGGAGGCATATTTATTAAAGGGGTGCTGTTGCTTCGCTCGTATCCTTTCAAAAAAGAGAACTGATGCGAAAAATCCAAGGTCTCACTAATTTTATACCCAAAGTCTACGTCGACACCAAAAATCGCTGCCGGAACTTGGCGATATTCCCATACTTGAAAATTGCCACGCACGGTTTGCTGAACCCCTGTAGGCTCAATGATGATAAAATTGTCCAAATGATTGTAAAAGGGCTGTACCGAAAAACTGAGGTTCCCTTTTTTCTGAATGGCCAAAAGAACTTTCTTCGATATCTCCGAAGAAAACCTTAGATCGCCCAATTCGATACGGGAAGCACTGTGATGCAAACCTTCGCTAAACAATTCAGAAGGATTTGGAGCTCTTTGTGAAAGTGCCAAATTGCTAAAAATCCACCAATCATCCTTCAAGTTGTAACTCGCTCCCAACGTTGCAGCTACATTGTTGAAGCTCGGCTTAGGATTAGTTAAAATCTGATTTCCAAATTCTTCCACAACCAATTCGGGGAAGAGTTCGTCGTAGTTTCTACTTTCCCAAAATGAAGTTCTATAGAATTTTAGTACATCCATGGATGTGTGGTCAAAACGAATTCCTGCTTCTCCTATAAGACGATCACTAAATTGATAATCGGCTATAAAAAAACCTCCCAGCTTATATTGGTCATAGTCGGGAATAAGTCTTCTAACACCGGTATCGGGATTCGCAAAATTTGTTTGGTAATTAAAAGCCAAGCCGGTTTTAAAAGAGAAATTTCCTTTATCCTCTTCCAGGTCCATTTGAAAGTTATGTGTGGTTAATTCGAGATCTACCGAAGGTGTATCTCTGTTGTCACCTCTTCTAACATCAAATTCCAATCGGTTATTTAATTGAAAGTCATACTGGAATTTCACAGTTCCGAAGCCTTCGTATTTTTTGAAAACATTTACTTTTCCGATTTGATGGGTTACCTCCTGTCTGGGTTGGTCAATTTCGTAAGTAAAGTCTTCAATAATTAACGGGCGATCACTATTTATGGCAATTACTTGGTCTTCTGCACCTCCTAAATGTGAAGCTCTTAAGATCCCTACTTCATTTTTAAAATAAGAATAGAGAATATCCACGCCCCAGTTGATCCTGTTTAAACCTGATTTTAATAAAAAATCCCTTTCAAAATTTCCTGTATTTGAAAGAACATAATCCGGAGATTCGAAATCCCCAAACCGCTTAAAAGTCCCTTGAATTTGAGCATTCCAGCCACTTTCGAAACTTTTAATTAAAGATGTAGTGTTGGATCCACCTTTACCATTGCTGCTAAAGGTGAAAATGCTCCTTCCAAATAGCGAATCCTTTATGGGGATGCGAACCGGCTCAGTAACAATTATTCCGCCAATGGCATCACCGGTATATTGCAATGCTGACGCCCCTTTTATAACCGTAATTCGACTAGCAGTATTTAGATCGACATTGGGAGAATGTTCCACACCCCATTCTTGATCTTGCATGCGAACGCCATTATTAATTGTTGAAACTCTGCTGCTATGCAAACCATTAATCACCGGTTTCACCACTGTATTTCCAGTATTGAGTGTAGTAACCCCACTTAAGTTTCGTATTGCGTCTCCCAAACTTTGGCCACTGTAATTCTCCAGCATGTCCCTATCTATTGTATTCTCCAAAACAGTTTCTGTTTTAGTCGTGTAGGCCTTAGCCGATAAAACGATCTCGTTTAAAGAATCTATATGATGCTCTAGGTAAAACGTTTTCTCATCATCATCACTTATGGATATTGAAACCACTTTGGTTTTACACTCTGGGTGGGAAATTTGTAAATTATAATCGCCCTCACACAAGGAGTTGAACTCGAAAGTACCATCGAGATCGGTTTGAGTGGCTGCATCAATTCCTGCAATGACAATAGTGGCACCTATCAAAGGTGAACTATCATGGAAATCGCGAATAGTACCAGTAAATTTTAGATTACAATCTTGAGAATAGACCGTACAAACAAAATTACTCGCTACAAAAATTGCAAGCAATAAAATGCGCATATTAAAAGGTTTAGAATGGACAAAAGAGAACTTTAAATATACGCCGGGGGTGCTCTCAATTGTTTAAACCTATATGTGTTATTATGCAGTCGTTTTATGAAATATTCTGAAGCTTTCTTTTCAACTTTCGTAACTAAGATCTCTTGAGTTCCTTCATGAAAAAGATAGATTTTTGAAAAGAAAAAGAAGTTTATTGAACAATCTAACTTGTCTTCGTGAATATGGGTAAGAACATCATTGCAGGGTTTGTGATCATGACCTTCAAAAAGATGGGAGAACTGAAACGCAGAAGGGAACAGCAAGGCGAACACCAAGAACGGTGTTATGATATATTGCCTAATATCGCTTTTCACTAACATTATTTGCTTCCAATTAAAAATCCCAATTTCATACCGCGCAGCATCTTTTTCTCAAATTCCCAAAAAAAGGTGTATTCGCCAAATAGCCATCCAAATAGGACGAGAAGGACCTGATACAGCGGAAAAATGATCACAATACGTGTCGTCCAATAAAGCAACCAACCCATCTCTCTTGTGATGCCTACCCAACTTGTCATGGGGCCTGCAAATTTTGCGGCTGTACTACCGGTAATGGCGAACACCACAAAAATAACAAAAAGTTGCCAGTTAGAAGTAATATTCCAACGTTCTTTCAAACGCTTCATCGTAGCCGCTGCCTATATTTTTGTTCGAAGAATTGAAAATAATTATAGAGTAAATAATTGACCTCATGCCCATAATCGATATCCGATCTATATTCGATCTCCTGTGGATATAATGCTCTTGAAAAAGACAAATTGCGAACCCTGTTATTGTACTCTAATACATAGAAATAATTTCGGTTCTCCAGGAAGGTCGTTTCATAATAAGAACGTGGGGGTTGCGTGATTAGCCACGCATCAAAACCGGGTTCAATAATGAGGATCTCATATTCCAAACTGTCATTAGCGATGCGAATCGTATCAGACGTGCTGCCTGTTGCCGTGTCTCCCTTCATAACAGACTTACCGGATTCACAGCTGTAGATGCTAAGAGCGAGGATACATAAAACGAATAATACTCTCATACTGAAGATTTTTATAAAATTACAAAAGGTTCCTCTTCGTTTAACCGATTTTAACGGGCTTTAACATTAAAAAACCACGCAGGGCGTGGTTGTACGAATGGTTATCTTTTAATTATCTTCCGAAGAGACTTCCCAGAAGACCTCCTTTTTTTGATTTGCTGCCGCCTCCCAATACCATACCTGCAATATCATCGACAACACTGCCGTCACCATCGCCGTCTAACAAGGTTTCAATGAGGCTTTGCTGTCTCTTTTGTTGACGTCGACCACCTCCCAACATACCACCCAGTAAACTGTCCAATCCCGACTCCGATTGTACGTTCTGTTGTTGTTTTTCTTTTCCCAGATACCCTAGAACAATAGGAGCGAGGACAGCTAGGATCTGCATTACAGAATTACTGTCCACACCGGATTTCTTCGAAATGGCAGCTACTACATTATCTTGTGAACCACCCAGCACATGACCTAAAATCCCGAGACCATCGATCTTTACTTCTTCATTGACACCACCGCCAAAAAGTTCTCCAAGGTTGTCTAATATACTACCATCGTGCTTCGCATTGAGCGCATTCATTAAACCTGAAGCTCCTTCAGATTTTGAAGTATTTCTTTTCATAGCACCCATTAACAGAGGTATTGCCATAGAGACGACTGCTGCGGTCTTATCTTCCGGTTGACTTGTTTCATTACTTACTCCGTTGATAATTTGTCTCCCGAGATCACTTTGGATTAAATCTACTAAACTTGCCATATAGTTGGTTTATAAAATATAATTCTAAAATTACACAATTATCTCGTGGCAGGTTTTAAAATCGCTATGATCTGTTCTGCTAACTCGGTGCCTATTCGATCTTGCGCTTCATCGGTCGCTGCACCAATGTGTGGACTCAGTGAGATCTTTTCGTTCATAAGGACCTTAATAGCAGGTGTGGGTTCCTGTTCAAAAGTATCCAGACCCGCAAAGGAAAGTTTTCCGCTGTCCAAGGCGTCTATTAACGCTACTTCATCGATAACACCTCCTCGTGCCGCATTGATTATGGCAGCGCCATTCTTCATTTGTTCTATTTCGTTTCGTCCAATAATGTAATCTTTTTGTGCAGGAACATGCAAAGTGATAAAATCACTGTGTTTTATTAATTCTGAAACAGGTTCGGTCTTTATTTTTAACGTAATTTCTTGTCCGTCGTAAAACTTCAATGTGATATCTGCTTCACCTACATGGCTATCGCTGGCAATTACTTTCATACCGCACCCTAAGGCGATTTTTGCAACTTCACGTCCTATACGCCCAAATCCGATGATGCCAATGGTCTTTCCGCGTAATTCACTTCCGCCGGCATAGTTCTTCTTTAAATCTTTAAAACGGCTATCGCCGTCCAAGGGCATGTTTCTGTTAGCATCATGCAAAAAGCGAACACCGCCAAAGAGGTGCGCAAATACCAATTCTGCTACCGATGATGAAGATGCCGCCGGGGTATTGATCACTTCAATTCCCTTTTCACGGGCATAGGCTACATCTATATTGTCCATGCCTACACCACCCCTGCCAATTACTTTTACAGAGGGACATGCGTCTATTACATCTTTGCGTACTTGTGTAGCACTGCGAACCAGAATGACGTCAATGGAGTGCTCATTGATAAAGTTAATGAGTTGTTCTTGTGCGACTTTAGTGGTGATTACCTCAAAACCTTCTTTTTCCAGCGCTTCAATTCCTGATCTTGAAATACCGTCGTTCGCTAATACTTTCATAATTCGTTTTAAATTTAATTCTTTAATATACTATGTTGGATCCTGTTAGATACTCAAGAAGTAACTGTTCCTTTGATACCGCTAGAGATGTATTTAGTTAGATCGTTCCAATTCTTGCATCACATCTACCAAGACTTGTACGCTTTCTAAAGGCAAAGCATTGTACATGGATGCGCGATATCCTCCTACACTGCGATGCCCATTCAAACCATTGATACCGGCCGCTTTCCAAAGGCTGTCAAAGCGGTCCTTTTGGTTGTTGTCCGTGAGATTAAATGTGGCGTTCATCTTAGAACGATCCTCCTTATTGGGGACGAATCCTTCAAACAGCGGATTACGGTCAATTTCACTGTAAAGCAACGCTGCCTTTTGATTGTTGATTTTTTCAATGGCAGCAACGCCTCCCATGTCTTTCAACCATTCTAAAGTCAACATGGACACATATACAGGGAATACAGCCGGCGTATTGAACATGCTTTCTTTACTAATATGGACTTGATAATTCAACATAGAAGGAATCTTTCTTGAAACCTTTCCTAGAATATCTTCTTTTACGACCACCAGGGTTGTTCCTGCCGGGCCCATGTTCTTTTGAGCACCTGCATATATAAGTGCAAATTTTGAAAAATCCAGTTGCCTTGAGAAGATATCGCTGCTCATATCGCAAACGATAGGTACATTGGTCTCCGGGAAACTTTGCAGTTGCGTTCCGAAGATGGTATTGTTGCTGGTACAATGAAAATAATCGGCGTTGGAAGGAACCTCATAATTCTTTGGGATGTAGTTGAAGTTACTTTCTTTAGAAGATGCCACTTCAACAACGTCTCCAAGTAACTTTGCTTCCTTGATAGCTTTGTCGCTCCAAGTACCCGTATTTAAATAAGCCGCTTTATTCTCCAATAAATTATAAGCCACCATCAGAAATTCTAAACTTGCTCCACCTTGTAAGAATAGGGCTTGGTATCCTTTATTTTGAAGTCCCAAATGTTCTAAGGCCAAGGCACGCGCCTTGTCCATTACATCCACAAAATCTTTGCTGCGATGTGAAATTTCTATGAGTGACAGATCCAAACCGTTAAAGTTTAAAACTGCTTCTGAAGCTTTTTGCATTACCGACTGCGGAAGAATACAAGGACCGGCGCTAAAATTATGTTTTTTCATTGAAATTGAATGTTTTGCGATACAAAGATGTAAATTCTAACAGCATTTGGGGTTAATATATTGATAATTTATCAAGATAATTTCAACAGGAACGAGAGTGTATCGACACCGTCGGCATAGTCCCATAAACGAGGCGTTTGTCCCTCACCAAAAGGAATGTCATCTATAGAAACTATACATTGTAAATGATCCCGTTGTTCGGCTAGAGTTGCGCGTACTTCCGAAGCATCAGTGTAGGATTCCCAAAAAACCACCGAAATAGGAGAGGAGAAGCCTTCATCCTTCTTCAGCAAAAGAAACTCATTGTCTAAAAGGTCCATGCCACTCATGAGATAGACAGCTTTGTTATAATCGTAATTATTGATGTATTTTGTATGATTGATGATGTCTTTCCAAGAGTACATCGCCTTGAAGAATGGGTCGAAATCATAGCCCTCGGGCACATAGATCTTCGAAACATTTCTACAACCTAGTCCGAAATACCTAAAAATATCATTAGCCAACAGCTCTAATTGCTCAGGGGTTTCATCACCTGTAAGCATGGCAACGGCATTTCGGGTCTTCCGAATAATGTGAGGATATTTTCCAAAGTAATAGTCAAAATATCGCGCCGTATTATCACTCCCTGTGGCAATCACCGCATCAAAGTCTTGCAGTTTTTCTTCGGAAAAGGCAATCATATCTTCAAATTCGGGTGCTACAGCCACCAAGTAAGATGCGAGATAGGGTAGGAGTTGTCTATCGTTTGAGGAAAGCTTACCGAGAAAACGATGTCCTGAGATCAAAACCGAAAGAAAATCATGGAAGCCCACCAAAGGTATATTCCCGGCCATGATAACGGCAACGGTACTGGGGGATGTGTCCTTGATTGTATAGGCAGATAGCCAGGTTTTTATATGTGCTTCGGAAAGTGCTTCAGACCAACTTTTACAGGCAAACCGAAGATTTTCGGGAGTGAACCAACCGTTGTGGTGTTGTGCTGCCTGCAATCGATCCTTCATTCCGAAGAAAAATTCAGAATTAAACGGTATATCTTGCTTCATTTCAGCATTTTCCTCACCAAACTGCCCTAAAAACCTGCCTAGTGTACTAAATGCGTTAATTCTTTGTTGTAATTGCATACGAAGTTTGGAGTTGCCCTTTATAGACCTTAAATTTGCGGCAAAGTTAGAAAAAGAAATACCGATGGCCATTATAATTACAGATGAATGTATTAACTGCGGCGCTTGTGAGCCGGAATGCCCCAATACTGCGATCTACGAAGGAGCAGATGATTGGCGCTATGCAGATGGAACAGACCTGGAAGGAAATGTAGTACTTCCCAACGGAAAAGCTGTGGATGCCGGCGAAACGCAAGAACCCATTAGTGATGAGATCTACTATATCGTTCCCGATAAGTGTACCGAATGTAAGGGCTTCCATGATGAGCCACAATGTGCAGCTGTTTGCCCGGTGGATTGTTGTGTGCCGGATGAGGACCATGTAGAAAGTGAAGCAGAATTATTAGGCAAGCAAGCCTTCCTTCATCACAAGTAGGATATATATAAACAAAAAAAATGTCATCCTCGTTCCATCATGGAAGTCTCTGGATGACATTTTCCTTTTATACGGGGGCGTTACAGCCTCTAATTACATTTTATCTTTCTTCATGACCTTTGTTTCGGCCGGGTCCAATTTATACAATGTATATACGATTGAATCGGTTTTAGGGTCGTAACTTTCTACTACAAAATGTCCGTTCTGATTAAAATAACCGAATGAACTGTTACCATTTTGAGACATTATATAATATCCTTTCTGCGACGACGGACGAATTACGGCATATTCTACAGGCTTAGTGTCGTCTTCCGTCATAGTAATTAATTGGAAACCATTTGTAGAATGCGGTTCGAAACGATAGGATATTCCGTCGTTGGAATAGTTTACGTCTGTTTTCACTTTTACAGGCTCCATGACCGTACTAAAGTTGTGTTTTCCATCGAAACTTGTCAATGCCAAATCTTGGCTTTGCTTGGTCGTGACTTCTTTCGTTGTAACGTCTACACCTTTGCTATCCTTAACGGTTGTTTTCGTTACTGTGGTAGTCGTTTTTTCGTTCTCATTTTGGGTTACCTGCGAAAACGCAGTTGTACACGCTGCTAGTGCACATACCATTAATATCTTCTTCATAATAGTTTCAGTTTTGATTAATACTGAATTAAAAGTACAGAAGATGAATGTTAAATACCGATAACAGCATGATAAGACTTTCCTAAACTTTGAAGAAGAGCAGTTAATTTATCATAATTTTTCTTAAAATCCGGGCTTTTAAGGGATTGTTGGCGTCGCCTGTATCAAATGCATACTTTTTTGTACTTTAGACACATGCCTGTTTGGTTGGACATACTTATAACGGTACTTGCCATATATGTTGGTATTAGTATAGCACTGTATTACCTTCAGGAATATTTCTTATTCAAGCCCGAAAAATTACCTAAAGATTTCAAATTCTATTACGATAACCAGATCGTTGAAGAATACAATCTGGAAACTCGAGACGGTGCGACCATCAATGGGCTGCATTTTAGAGTTAGAAATCCGCGCGGGGTCGTGCTCTATTTGAAAGGTAATTCAAAAAGCATTAAAGGCTGGGGGAAGTTTGCGGTGGATTTTACCAGAAACAAGTATGATGTGATCATGATAGATTATCGCGGTTTTGGAAAAAGTACCGGAAAACGTTCACAAAAGGCGATTAAGAATGACCTGCAATATATTTACAATACCATTCGAGAACGTGTGGACGAAAAATATATAATCCTCTATGGCAGATCCCTTGGGTCCGGTTTTGCTACCAAATTAGCATCCATGAACAACCCCAAGTTGTTAATACTTGATGCTCCCTATTACAGTCTTTCAAAGGTCACAGGAAGGTTTATGCCTTTTATGCCTTTATCCATTATTATGCGTTATCCGCTGCCTACCTATAAGTGGTTGAAATATGTAAATTGCCCGGTGCGCATCATTCATGGTACACAAGACAATCTTATACCCTTTAGCAGCAGTGTAAAACTCTCACAGATAAAACCAAAGCAAACACGACTGTACCCGGTAATAGGCGGGGGACATAAAAACCTCAATAATTTTGAAGAATACCACAAAATTCTAGAAGAGATCCTTACTGCCAAAGATTACAATATAGATCTTTCCACCACGAGTCTTCATGTTAAACATTCAGCCAAAAAATAGGATGGGATATTTGAAAAAGACATTAATTGTCGTTCTATCTGTAGTCGTACTGTCTCTTACCTTACTATACGCCATGCAAACAAAACTTCTATTTCATCCCACAAAGCTGTCAGAGGATTATACCTACACCTTTTCAGCACCGTTTGAAGAGCTTTTCATGGAGACGACTGACGGAGCGAGGCTTAATGCCCTTCATTTTAAAGCAACTGCTCCCAAGGGTATTATTCTTTATTTTCACGGTAACGCCGGCGATCTTTCGCGATGGGGAGCTATCACGACCTATTTTCTTCCTTTCGGGTATGATGTATTGGTCATGGATTACCGCACTTACGGGAAAAGTACGGGAAAACTTTCTGAAGAGACACTGTATGAAGATGCGCAGCTTTGGTATGAGCACCTCCTAAAACAATGGACTGAGGATGCCATCGTGGTTTACGGACGCTCATTGGGAACCACATTGGGAACCTATGTTGCGGCAAAGAACAGCCCTAAGCAACTTATCTTAGAAACACCATTTTACAGCATGACCGATGTCGCTCAACGTCGTTTCCCAATCTTACCTATTAAATATTTACTGAAGTTCAATTTTCCAACCTATTCTTTTGCGGGAAAGATAGAGTGTCCTATCTTAATACTTCACGGAACAAATGATGCGGTGGTTCCGTATGCTTCTGCAAAAGACCTTGAGCTTCAATTTCCCGAAGCGTTGGTTTCTTTTGTTACCATAGCGCAGGGCGCCCACAACAATCTCGTGGAGTTTGCCGAATATCACGCTGCTATTGCTGAGGTGCTTAATTAAAAAACCCCCGATGTTTCGAGGGTTTTTTATGAAGTATAGGCCTAACTAATTATCCTTCTTAAGTTTGGCCATTCCCTTTGGGCGATTTTCTAACTTCTTTCTATTTTCAAGCATTTGAGCCTCCAGTTCTTTCTTTTTTGCTTCTAGTGCAGCTTTTTCAGCTTCTGCTTTTTCCAATTCTGCTTTTTTAGAGGCTTCCATGTCGTTTTCCAAGGATTTTTTCTTTACAGCAACCATGGCCTTGTTAGACGTGTTTTCTTCGTTAGCTTCGGCTACTACTGCTGTTTTGTCAGCATTTTTGGTAACTACCTTGGCTTCTTGGTTCAATTCTCCATTCTCTTCCACTTCGATTACGTCGATATCAGCCTTTGTTTCTTCTACTACTTTAGTAACCACCTTATCATTATCGGTCATTGTTACTTTCTTAACTATGGTCTTTTGCTGTACATCCTTATTCTCTTGTGCTTGTAGGGTATATGTCCCTAGCGCAAGCACACAAAGTAATCCCATTAATTTTTTCATGATTCGGTTTTTTAGATTATAAAGGTAAAAGTAACGAAGGGCTTGTTAAAAGTCTGCCAATTATGAGTCAAAGTTTTCCTATTTTTTCTGAATAAAGTTCCGCTAAAAATTCTTCCAATTTCTTTTTCTGAAACCTTATATTTGCACCCTCAAAACAAACTATAATGAAAGCAGGGATCGTAGGATTACCAAACGTAGGGAAATCCACTCTTTTTAATTGTTTATCAAATGCCAAGGCGCAGAGTGCGAACTTTCCGTTTTGTACCATAGAACCCAATATTGGTGTTGTGAATGTGCCCGACGAACGGTTGGTAAAACTGGAAGCGATGGTGAAACCAGAGCGCGTGATACCTGCTACTGTGGAGATCGTTGATATTGCAGGCTTGGTGAAAGGTGCCAGCAAGGGAGAAGGGTTGGGTAATCAATTTCTCGGAAACATTCGTGAGACCGATGCGATCTTACATGTTTTGCGATGCTTTGATAATGATAACATCGTCCATGTGGACGGAAGCGTGAACCCTATTCGGGATAAGGAGACCATAGATATTGAGCTGCAGCTAAAGGATCTTGAAACAGTCGAAAAAAAGCTGGAAAAGGTTAAAAGAGCATCTCGCACAGGAAATAAAGAAGCTGTTAAAGAGGAAGCTGTGCTTCAAAAGATAAAATCGGGATTGGAAACGGGTATTTCGGTTCGTGCTATAGATCTGTCGGACGAGGAGCGCGCAGAATATGTAAAACCCCTGCAGTTTATTACCGATAAACCAGTCATGTATGTTTGTAATGTAGATGAGAATTCGGCTGCTCAGGGGAATGATTATGTAGATCAAGTTAAAAAAGCAGTTGCCAATGAAAACGCCGAGGTCATTGTATTGGCTGTTGGGACTGAAGCAGATATTACAGAGTTAGAAACCTTTGAAGAACGACAGTTGTTTCTGGAAGATCTGGGATTACAAGAGCCCGGGTCGGCAAAGTTGATACGTGGCGCTTATAAATTGTTGGACCTCCAAACCTATTTTACGGCAGGTGTGAAAGAAGTACGTGCCTGGACCATTCCGGTGGGGGCGACGGCACCGCAGGCGGCAGGAGTGATCCATACCGATTTCGAAAAAGGATTTATTCGTGCAGAAGTTATTAAGTACAGCGATTATGTTGCCTTTGGCAGCGAAGCGAAAGTGAAGGAAGCAGGAAAGATGGGGGTGGAAGGAAAGGAATACATCGTACAAGACGGTGACGTGATGCATTTCCGCTTTAACGTATAATGAAAAAGGCAGCCAAGCGGCTGCCGCTTTTTTTTCGTGACTGCGCTAGAAAGTAACGCGTAAGGCCATTCCTTTATAGGCATCCCCGGTCATTCTATTGACACCTGCGGAAGGATATAATGTAACGTTCTCATTCTTCTTTTTATGAAGCTCGGGAACAAAGTACCCCGTTACGGCACCTAATCCATAGCCCAACAAAACATCAGTTAAAAAATGTTGCCCGGCCTCCAATCTAAAATATCCTACAGCAGCAGGCAGTACAGCTGCTCCGGTCCAAACCCAGGCCTTCCCTGAAGCATCCGGATTGAAGTCGGAGAATACCTTTGCTGCGAAGAAAGTAGCCGTAGCAGTGGCTGCAACATGGCCCGAGTAAAAGGATCGCTGACCATTATTGCGCAGTCTTCTGCCCAAATCCACATCCTCACTGTATACGTAAGGACGGGACCTGTTTACCAGTCCGGCCGTAATGGTATACATTCCGGCAGTAGTCGCAAGACTTTCAAGATAGAGCCCTAATATCTGTCCGGTGTGGTCGTTTGTCTCATCGTCAAATAGCAGAACAAAGGGTGTAGCGAATGAGAGGGCAAAGGGGATATCACTAATCATGTTGGCATCTTCAGAATCGTTCCCCACTGCCCACTCATCTAAAAAGTTAATATTGTCTTGGTTGGCAAGAATCTCTTGCAGTTCTTCTTCGGTTATATCCTTCTTATTCTGTATAAGTAAAAGACCTCCCGCACTCGCTCCCAGACCTACTCCGGTCCATATTCCATCGCGTGTCCAATCCCATTCGTAGGGAGAGTCACTCTTTTGCGCAAAAGTTAGTTGAGAGATACACAGTAGTAAGGAGGTAAAGATTGTTATTTTTTTCATTCGTTATAAAAATTCTGAGAAATTTGAAGATGGAATGTCTTGGTACCACCTTCGGTTCTTATGTACTTTTAAAGACATTTGGTTTCTCAAATATACCGAAGCGATAGGGTGCTTGATTTCTATTTAACATTTCCTTAGTTGAATTTTAGGGAATGATTCGGAAATGATATCTTCGTGCTCATGGAACGTTTCAACCCGGAAAGTAAGAAGTGGTGGGTATTAGGAGTAATATTCTCGTTTTTATTACTAGAATTCTTCTTTTTCATGGATCGTCCCTTTTTTTGGGATGCACTTACCAAAGCACAACGCGCTAATTGGTTGTATGGGAATGATTTTTCCCGGTTGGTCGTTCCAACCGAGCTGAACTCGGGACATCCTCCATTGTGGATTGGAGGGATCGCTCTGTTTTGGACGATCTTCGGAAAAGCGATCTGGTCTGCGAGATTGCTATTGCTTCTTGTGAACTTGGGAGTGTGCTACCAACTTTGGATCTTGGCATCTCGTTTTTTCGGAAAGGAATTGCCGTGGTGGCTGGTATTTCTGGTTTTTTTGGAGCCAACCTTTATTGCTCAAACTACAAGCCTTAATAATGACATGCTGCTTTTGTTCTTTACGTTGTTTGGCTTGAATACCCTTCTTACGAACAAATGGAATTGGTATGCATTGGCCTTAAGCGGCGTTTTACTCACCAACTTGCGCGGCATTTATATTTTTTTAGCCCTTGCGGCACTTCATTTTTTTCTAGTTAGAAAGCAACTGCTGGTATATCAAAGCAAGATGCTAATAGCCTACGGTCTTGGACTTTTAGTGTTCATAGCATTCCTGGTCTATCAATATATTGTTTTAGGTTGGGTGATCATTACGCCAAATCCGCATTATTCAGGACATAGGGAAGCTGTTCCTGTGAGTAGCGTCTTAAAGAACACGGTAGTCTTTATAAAAAATATATTGGAAAACGGACGGTTGTTCGTTTGGATACCGCTGCTGTTGCTGTTATGGCGATCTTTCCGAAGAAAAACCCCGCTGTCGTCTTCCATACGTACGATGCTGTTGATCTTAACGGTTTTTCTGGTTACCTTTTTCTTAGGATTTGTACCGTTTAGCAACCCAATTGGCCCCCGTTATTTAATGGTGTGTTATTTATTGGCAGGGGTCCTGTTCATAAGACTTATGTATGACCTATCCATACAAAAATCACTACGCAGAAGCCTTTTGGTAGTAATAATGATTGGCTATGTAAGCGGACACTTTTGGATCTATCCGCCCACGATCGCACAAGCCTGGGACAGTTCGTTGGCCTATGTACGATACGATAGTGTAGAAGCCGAAATGCTGGAATTCATATCAAAGGAGGATATTCCCATTACTGAAACAGGTACCCAGCTTCGCATGAACTTTAGAAAGATCGCCGCGGCCGATGCTTCCCATGTGCAGGACCTTTATTTTGCAAACCCGGATCTGCAGGCGAATTCCTACTATTTGTTGTCCAAT
The DNA here is from genome assembly GCF_963972995.1 of uncultured Altibacter sp. Lineage (NCBI taxonomy): Bacteria > Pseudomonadati > Bacteroidota > Flavobacteriia > Flavobacteriales > Flavobacteriaceae > Altibacter > uncultured Altibacter sp. The sequence goes on along the minus strand of NZ_CAXAXI010000008.1, from coordinate 63,154 downwards.
ATCGAAAATGCTACTTCAGACGAAGAGATACGGCAGCTTCAGCAGCATTGGCAGGTGATAAAGCGCATCGATAACTGCGGAGTGTTCATCACCCTTTATAAGAATCCCAAGTTTTAAAAAAATTTATAGTGATTGAAAATGACACCTTTGAATGAGCGTGTTGATGCACTATTTTCTTAACAATGACCCTGCATTTATTGTTAATTACTTTCCCTTTTTAAGGTTTCCTTTTTGTAGCTGAAACCCTATATTTAGGCACATTCAAGAAAAATCATGTCACAAACACAATACACAGAAGATAACATACGCTCGCTGGATTGGAAGGAGCATATTCGTATGCGCCCGGGTATGTATATTGGGAAATTGGGAGATGGTTCGTCACCCGATGATGGCATTTACATTTTGCTGAAAGAGGTCATAGATAATTGTATTGACGAATTTGTCATGGGTGCCGGAAAGACTATTGAAATACGCATCAAGGACAAGGAAGTGAAAGTGCGGGATTATGGAAGAGGAATTCCACTGGGAAAGGTAGTAGATGTGGTTTCCAAGATGAACACCGGGGGAAAATATGATACGCGCGCCTTTAAAAAATCGGTTGGGCTCAACGGGGTAGGAACCAAAGCTGTTAATGCATTGTCCTCATTTTTCCGTGTAGAATCGGTTCGAGACAATCAAATAAAGTATGCGCAGTTTAGTCAAGGAGAGCTTACGGAAGATTCAAAAATAGAAGAAAGTTCAAAACGCAAAGGCACAAAGGTGATCTTTTCACCGGATGAGAGCATTTTTAAGAATTTTAAATTCCGAAGCGAATATGTCGCCAAGATGCTCAAGAATTACGTGTACCTTAATCCGGGATTGACCATCGATTTTAATGGTGAGAAGTTCTTTTCGGAAAATGGGCTCAAGGACTTGTTGGAAGATAACATGTCTAAGGAAGATATGTTATATCCGGTGATCCACCTCAAAGGAGACGATATTGAGATCGCTCTCACACATAGTAAAACCCAATACAGCGAAGAATACCACAGCTTTGTCAACGGACAAAACACCACGCAGGGAGGAACGCACTTAGCGGCATTCCGCGAAAGTATTGTGAAGACCATTCGTGAGTACTTCGGAAAGAACTATGACGCCAGCGATGTGCGTAAATCGATTGTATCCGCCATCAGTATTAAAGTCTTGGAGCCTGTGTTTGAGAGTCAGACGAAAACGAAACTTGGTTCTACAGACATGGGAGGGAAGCTGCCTACGGTACGAACGTATATCAATGATTTCGTTAAAACGCAGCTTGATAATTACCTGCACAAAAATACCGACATAGCCGAAAAGATCCAACGAAAGATCATGCAGGCCGAACGAGAGCGCAAGGAGCTATCCGGAATCCGGAAGCTCGCTAAGGACCGTGCGAAGAAAGCCAGTTTACACAATAAGAAGCTGCGTGATTGCCGTGTTCATTTCGGAGACATCAAGAACGAACGAAATCTGGAGAGTACCTTGTTCATTACCGAGGGAGATTCGGCCAGCGGAAGCATCACTAAAAGTAGAGATGTCAATACCCAAGCGGTCTTCAGCTTAAAAGGTAAGCCTTTAAACTGTTACGGGTTAACAAAGAAGATCGTGTATGAGAATGAGGAGTTCAATTTGTTACAAGCAGCCCTCAATATTGAAGAGTCCATGGAAGACCTGCGATATAATAACATCGTGATCGCTACTGATGCCGACGTCGATGGGATGCACATTCGGCTGTTACTTATCACGTTCTTTCTTCAGTTCTTCCCCGAAATAATAAAAGAAGGGCACTTGTACATCCTGCAAACACCTTTGTTCCGCGTGAGAAACAAAAAAGAAACTATTTACTGTTATTCCGAAGAAGAGCGCGTGGCGGCGATTGAAAAACTACGACCAAAGCCGGAGATCACTCGATTTAAAGGTTTGGGTGAGATCTCCCCCGATGAATTTGTTCATTTCATAGGAGAAGATATGCGGCTCGACCCGGTAATGCTGGACAAATCCATGAGCATTGAGGAACTATTGTCCTTCTACATGGGCAAGAACACGCCGGACCGGCAAGAGTTCATCATCGATAATTTAAAAGTTGAATTGGACAAGGTTGAAGCCTAATGCAGTTGTTCCGCTGTACACATTGTTGTATAGATGGCACGAGCATTTTATTTTATTAAAGGGATTAAATTTTAATGAGCGAAGAGTTAGAAAATAACGAAGAAGCAAAGAATACCGGCCCCGATTACTTGGGAGAACACGAAGATACCAGTGGCGATACCATTACCAAAGTAACCGGAATGTATCGCGATTGGTTCTTGGATTATGCAAGCTATGTGATCTTGGAGCGAGCCGTACCTGCCATTGAGGATGGTTTTAAGCCTGTACAAAGACGGATCATGCATTCCATGAAGGATTTGGACGACGGTAGATATAACAAAGTAGCCAATATTGTAGGGCATACCATGCAATACCACCCCCATGGAGATGCGAGTATCGCCGACGCCATGGTGCAAATAGGTCAGAAGGACCTGCTAATCGACACCCAAGGGAATTGGGGAAATATCCTAACCGGTGACCGGGCAGCTGCATCGAGGTATATAGAAGCACGCTTGTCCAAATTTGCATTGGACGTAGTATATAACCCAAAGATCACTTCTTGGCAAGCCTCTTATGACGGTCGAAAGAAGGAACCTATAAACCTTCCGGTCATGTTTCCGTTGTTACTGGCACAAGGAGCCGAAGGTATTGCTGTAGGTCTGTCTACAAAGATTCTTCCGCATAATTTTATAGAATTAATCGATGCTTCCATCAAGCATTTACAAGGCAAACGATTTACCCTATTACCCGATTTTCCCACCGGCGGAATCATGGATGCTACCGGTTATAATGATGGACTGCGTGGAGGAAAGGTGAGGAGCCGTGCTCGTATCTTACAGCATGACAAGAACACACTGGTAGTGCGTGAGATACCCTTTGGCACGACAACTACTTCTTTAATAGAATCCATCCTTAAAGCCAACGAAAAAGGGAAAATAAAGATCAAACGTATTGAAGATAACACCGCAGCTGAAGTAGAGATCATGATCCATCTGCCCGGGGGAATCTCACCCGATAAGACCATTGATGCCCTGTATGCCTTTACAGCTTGTGAGACCTCTATCTCACCTTTGGGTTGTGTGATCGAAGAGAATAAGCCACTGTTTATTGGTGTATCTGAAATGCTTCGTCGTTCGACCGACCGCACCGTGCAACTCCTTAAGAGCGAATTAGAGATACAGTTGGAAGAGCTTGAAGAACAATGGCACTTCGCATCTTTGGAGCGTATCTTCATTGAAAACAGGATCTATCGTGATATTGAAGAAGAAGAAACCTGGGAGGGAGTGATTCAAGCGATCGACAAAGGTCTGCAACCTCATATTAAACATTTAAAGCGAGCCATTACGGAAGAGGATATCGTTCGACTTACGGAAATTCGCATTAAGCGCATTTCAAAGTTCGATATTGATAAAGCACAGCAAAAGATTGATGCGCTGGAAGATCAGATCGTCGAAGTGAAGCATCACCTTCAACATTTAGTTGAGTACGCCATCGATTATTTTAAGCGGCTCAAGAAAGACTACGGCGAAGGCAAAGAGCGTAAAGCAGAGATACGCGTGTTCGATGATATTGAAGCAACCAAAGTGGTGATCCGCAACACAAAACTATATGTTAATAGGGAAGAAGGATTTGTAGGAACCAGCCTCAAGCGAGACGAGTATGTAACTGATTGCAGCGATATTGACGATATTATTGTTTTTACCGAAAACGGGACGATGATGGTTACCAAGGTGGACGCAAAGACCTTTGTTGGAAAGAATATCCTACATGTTGCCGTCTTCAAGAAAAAAGACAAACGTACTATCTACAACATGATTTACAAGGATGGTCCGCGTGGCGCAACCTATGTAAAACGCTTCGCAGTGACGTCTATAACACGGGATAAAGAATACGATCTCACGGCGGGAACTTCCGGCTCAAAAGTGCTTTACTTTACAGCAAATCCCAATGGGGAGGCCGAAGTTGTCACAGTCCTGCTTCGGCAAACGGGAAGTATCAAGAAACTTAAGTTCGATCTTGATTTCGCCGATCAGTTGGTGAAAGGACGGGCTTCTAAAGGCAATATTGTAACAAAATACGCTGTAAAGCGCATAGAGCTTAAAGAAAAGGGACTATCTACCCTTAAACCCAGAAAGATATGGTTCGATGACACCGTACAACGTCTCAATGTGGACGAACGCGGTGAATTGTTGGGTGAATTTAAAAAGGAAGATCGTTTGCTAATCATTAACCAGAAGGGCATCGTAAAGACCGTCATCCCCGAGCTAACGCTTCGTTTTGATGATGATATGATCGTTTTGGAGAAATGGGAACCCAACAAGCCCATTTCGGTGATCTATTGGGAAGGTGAAAAGGAATTGTTCTATGTAAAACGTTTCTTGATAGAGAATGAGGATAAAGAAGAATTGATCATCACAGACCATCCTAAGTCCTATCTGGAACGTGTTTTTACCGACCATCGTCCGGTAGCTGAGGTTGTTTTTATCAAAGAACGTGGCAAGGAGCGAAAGGATAATGCAGAGGTGAATTTGGAAGAATTTATCGCAGTAAAAGGAATTACTGCTATGGGGAATCAGTTGACTAAGGATAAGGTGCTTGAGATCAACGCATTGTCACCGTTGCCGTACGACCCGCCAAAGCCGGTTCCTACAGAAGATATGGAAGTTGTTGATGAAGAAGCTGTTGTTCCTGAAAATACTTCAGAAGAAAAAGAAAAAGAACCTCCTACCGATGAAGAAGGTCAAACCCTATTATTCTAGTTACAATCCATGAGAAGTTTTATTAGAGAGTTTAAAGATTTCGCCATTAAAGGCAACATGATCGATATGGCAGTAGGTATTATTATAGGTACTGCTTTCAATAATGTTGTTAATACCTTGGTAAAAAAAGTAGTGATGCCACCTCTCTCATTACTTACAGATGACGTAAATCTTGCGAATAGAAAACATGTCTTACGAGAAGGGACAGATACAGCCGAAGAAGTGGCCATAGGTTATGGTGAGTTGATAGAGGTATTGATTGACTTTACAATCATCGCCTTTACAATTTTCGTTGTCATCAAGTTCATTAACCGCTTCAAGAATAGATCGCAAGACCCAAAGAATAAAGAAGTGCCTACACCCAAGGATATAGAACTGCTATCAAATATTGAACGTCTTATAGAACATCAAAACACAATTCTGGAGAATCGGGCTAAAAAGTTATAATAATTCTTGTAGGTTTGTAGGATAATTCTTAAATAGCTGACTCTAACAAAAACACACACAATCTTTTATAGGTTGTCTTAAAAGAATGGTTACTATCCCCAAACGTTACTATTGGTTTTCCTTTGGTATTATGCTCACTATTGGCATTACCTGTTTAGTCATCTACGGAAAAGCAAAGCAACAACTAGATAAAGAATATAAAGCCCAGATCCAGACCGTAGGACGATTATCTGTACAAGATTTTGAGCGAACCGTTCGAAATAACATAAATTCCTTAGAGAATTTGAAGGATCGGATAGAGGAGAGTGATGGAGCATTCATGAAATACTTCGAATCGGACGCCAATCGAATCATATTACAACATCCATCGTTTCGGTTCATCGAATTTATTGATAGTGAAGGGATTATTCGTCAAATTGTTCCTCTGAAATCCAACGAGAAAGCTTTATTATTAGATATTAAGCCATTAGCGTATCGCTATTCAGAATGGATCGCCAATAGTAGGAATGATCGCACCAATATGACACCTTGGATTCCCTTGACTCAAAAAGGGGAGGCATTTTTAGTGGATGTGCCTATTTACATTGAAGGCGAATTCTTTGGTACAGTTACGGCGGGAATGGATTTTAGCGCACAGTTTGATGAGATCAGTGAATCATTAAAGGACCATTCAATTTTAATCACAGATCAAAATGGCACAGCGTTCTATTCCTTCAACGACCCAAATCCTGGAGATTTTCCGGATGAACGTCAATTTGAGACAGGAATGAAGCCTATTGGTGTTTCCGGAAAGAACTGGTCGTTCCAATTATTGTACCATGACAATGAGATCTATAAAGAACGTGAATTGATTCAACTTATCGGACTTTTCTTTGGCTTTCTACTCTCCTTTGTCATTAGTTTACTCGTTTTTCTTTTTCTGAAATCCAGGCATACTAAAGCGCACCAAGTAACGATTAATACGACGCTTTCACAGTTAAATACAGAGCTGGAGAAACAAAAACAAGAAGCTCAGAAAGCCTCGTCGGCAAAATCGGATTTTCTCTCAAATATGAGCCACGAAATACGAACACCCTTAAATGCCATTTTAGGTTTCGCCGATATTCTTCAAACAAAGGACTTGCTGAAGAAGGAACGCGTATACTTGAAATTAATGCGAAATTCGGCACAAACACTTCTAGTACTCGTAAATGACATTTTGGATATGGAAAAAATCGAATCCGGAAAAATGGAAGTTTCCGAAGATCGATTTAAACCGGCCGATCAGTTACAGAAAATCATCAACACATATAAGCCTCAATTACAGGAAAGAGCATTGGATGTAATAAAAGATTTTTCATTGCGTTCTCATCACACTGTGTTGGGGGATATCTCCAAGTTCAATCAAATTTTCACCAATTTACTTACCAACGCTATAAAGTTTACCGAGGCTGGTACTATCACGATTGACTATAACGAAAGCATCGTGAAAGATCGGTTGTTCATATCCTATTCCGTCTCCGATACGGGTGTGGGTATTCCCAAAGAGAAGCTGCCTTCCATTTTTGATCGCTTTGTTCAAGTTGAAAATGGTTTCAGAAAGCGTCACGAAGGGGGCGGTTTGGGATTAGCGATCACTAAAGAATTGGTTCAACTCTTGGAAGGAAAGCTATTTGTATCGAGTAAATTAGGTGAAGGAAGTTGCTTCACGGTGGAGATCTCTTTTCCGGTGTGTGCTGATGAGCCTAGTGCTATCAATGAAACAACCTTGGAACTACCGCATTTAAAAAGTCTTATCGTTGACGACAATCGAATTAACCGAATGATATTGTACAATATATTACTGCAAGTAGGTATACGGTCGGAAAGTGTAGGAAGCGGCTTAGAAGCTGTGGAAAAGGTGAAAAAGGGTACGTATGACCTTATCTTTATGGATATCCATATGCCCTTAATGGATGGCTTTGAAACCACTAAGAAATTGCTTCAAATACAAGACGACCTTGTGGTCCTAGGTTTGTCGGCAGATGTCACAAAAGAGGCTATTAGAAACGGTAGAGAATCGGGGATGTGTGATTACCTCACCAAACCCATTAATAAAGAGGAGTTATTTAGGATTTTGAACAAGCAGTTTTCTACAAACCGCTTACTAAGTACTAAAAGTTCATGACCTAGCGGCCCCATAAACTTTTTCATCACTTTTCAGTTCGTTTTAATTGCCGTACACCGGCAATCAAGAAGAGGTCGCCAACTACTATTAATCCCAGCCAATAGTACCAATTGGGAGCTTGAGCCTTAAAATCGGCGACAATAAAATAAATGCCAAACCCTAAAAAAATCAATCCGGTTATTAACATTAAGTATGCATTGCGTCGTGCTGTGGGTTTATCCATGTCTTGTAATGTTTAGCTATCTAATTCTTCTTCAGGTAAGGTAGAAACGATTTCGCTGGTTGTTTTGCGATAACGCATGTTGAGAAACTCTATGAACAAAGAGAATGCGATGGTAAAGTACAGATATCCTTTTGGTATCACTCCAATTTCATTCCCAAAGACAACTAGATGGGATAGGTGAGCTCCCTCTGCGATTAACATAAATCCAATGAGAATCAAAAAGGCCAGTCCCAGCAGTTGAACAGTAGGATGTTTGTTCACAAAACGGCCTACCGGGTTTGCGAAGATCATCATGATGAGGACGGAAATTACTACGGCAATCACCATGATGACAAGTGCGTCGTTAGGATCGTCACTAATACCGTTGGTCATACCCACCGCAGTTAATATTGAGTCGAATGAAAATACAATGTTTATCAAGCTTATTTGAACGATCGCTTTGCTCAAGGAGGTGGCTCGACTTTTCTTCACTACCCGTGCATCATGTCCTTTATCCTCTACCTTCTCATGGATCTCACTTGTACTTTTGTATAAGAGGAATAATCCCCCGATAAATAGAATAAGACCTTGCCCGCTTACACCTGCTTCAATCCACGACAAATGTATGTTCCAAAAAGGGGCCTCCATAGCGACAAGCCACGAGATACCAAACAATAATACGACCCGTATGAGCATGGCGAGAAAAAGTCCTATGTTGGTGGCTTTTTTCTGAAGGTTTGCCGGGAGTTTACTAGCTGCCAGCGAAATGAAAATGATGTTGTCGATCCCCAGAATAATTTCCAGGAAAGTCAAAGTTAATAATGCCACCAAGGCATCCGGAGAGCTTAAGATTTCAAACATTATTTTACTTTTTTAGCGGTTCCTTTTTGTTTTCTCGCTTCTCCTACAACATTGTATTCAAAGAGATATTCGTTCGCACCGGTAGTTAGGATCTTCATGTGAATGGCTTTTTCTTCAGAGCGGTTCTTCGGATTTTTCTTTTTAACAATATACTCGCAATCGTTGATCCAACGCACAGTGGAAGTATCTGCCTTACCTCTAAAATAATCAATTTCTATGGAATCGTTTCGTACAAAGGTGGTCGTAAGTACTTCAGTACCTACAACTGCCTCAAATTCAAAGGTTCCTGTTTTAAAGTCGGTGCAATTTCTTTCCGGCTCATAACAACTAACAAGCAACAGCATAGAAAAAAGATAGCAGAAGCGCATTTTTATAGATTTTATGCGAATTTCTGAAATTTTAAGGAGAATTGTTAGTTTTCGTAGGTCTTAAAAGTACCGTCTTCATAAAAAATTACTATTCGTTCTATGGCTGCTGAAGCAGGACTTGTTTCTGAAGGACTTTTAGCAGTAACAGAAAGTGACTTGGTGGCTTCTCTAATTTCTGAAGCCGATTCCTGTGAAGGTGGGGCAGAAGGAATCGAACTATTTTCTTTTTCAGAAGGGAACGTACCTTTACCGTTTAATAGCCAGTATAATTCCACTTCAGGAAATTGTTGGATCACCTTCATCACAAAATCCAAACTGGGCTTGTTCCTACCCGAAAGTAAGTGCGAAATGGTAGACCTGTTAAAGTCGATCGCATCCGAAAAAGCAGTAGCCGATAACCCGTAATAATCGAGTATTTTTTCCAGTCTTTTCGAAAAATCATTGCTGTTTACCATTGTAACAAGTACGTTTGCTATAAAACGTTTACAAATGTAAAATATTTTATCTCAGACACCAATAAAACAGGTAAATATTTCATATCTATATATAATTAATAGTTTAAATAACAATATATAAAATACTGAAATATAATAAATTGATAATTAAAAGTGTTTGAGATCCCTGTTATTATTTACAAGGGTGTTTTTGCCAGTGGTTTTTGTTTACAGAAGTACCCGAACAAGCAATCTTTTTATGTTTACAATTGTAAACAAGGCTTTGTTTACCTTTGTAATCACACAGAATCCGCATGAATGTATCCACTTGGTATGCCGCCCATTTTGAATCCCGTTTAAGAGGAAGATATCTTAGTTTGAAGCACATTAATCCGTTACTGAACAGTTACGGTAATCGACTCGAAATTTCGTATCCGGGAAGTTCCGAATTGGGTAAAAAGATTCCCCTTATTAAAATAGGTCAAGGTCCGAAAATCATTCTTGCATGGTCACAAATGCACGGTAATGAATCGACAACCACCAAAGCACTTTTCGACTTATTTCGGTTTATAGACCAAAAAGACGACTTTCAAGAAGCGATTGCGCATTTTTTACATACGTATACTTTATATGTCCTACCTATACTCAACCCCGATGGTGCCGAACGATATACACGTGAAAATGCAAACGGTGTAGATCTCAATAGAGACGCCGTACTACAGTCACAGGCCGAAAGTAGAGTGCTAAGAGAGCTTTTTAATGAAATACAACCTCACCTGTGTTTAAATTTACACGATCAACGAACAATCTACGGGTTAGCTACGGGTAAGCCGGCGACCATATCATTTTTAGCCCCCGCAGCCGACTCAAAACGTACGGTCACTCCGGCGCGTGAGGTTGCCATGCAAAAGATCGTAGGGCTGAATGCCTTCTTGCAGCCTTTCATTTCGCATCAGGTGGGGCGATATGACGATACGTTTAATGCAAATTGTGTTGGAGATGCGTTTCAACAGGCAGGAGTGCCCACCATTCTCTTTGAGGCCGGTCATTTTCAAAATGATTACGAACGTGAGATCACTAGAAAATTTATTTTCTTGGCATTTTCGAAGCTTTTTGGGCTGCACGGAGCTTCAGAAATCCCTTCAGACACGAATCAATATTTTACTATTCCGGAAAACCAAATCATATTCAAAGATGTTATTATTCGAAATGTTCGGTTCAACAACAATGCGAACCCGTTGGATATTGGGATTCAATTTTCAGAAGTACTAAAAAATGAACAGATCGATTTTATGCCGTACATCGATGAACTTGGAAATCTTTCCAATTACAGAGGACATTGGGAGGTAGATGGAGAAGGGTGTACCGTATTGGTTAATTCTCAGCAAAACACCAACGTAGGACAGCAGGTTTCAATTATTTCTAATAAAACAGATGATTCTGTATTATTTATTCCGAAAATTTGACCTTAGACTACTAAAAACATATTAATTTTGCCATAGTAATAAACTCCTACTGTCATGGCAAAGTTTAAATTAGACGAAACAGATCATCAAATTCTCGATATGCTCATTGAGAATACGCGAACTCCTTTTACCGATATAGCGAAGCGACATAAAATTTCTGCAGGAACCGTTCATGTGCGAGTGAAGAAGATGGAAGAAGCCGGGATCATTATTGGATCGTCCCTTACCTTAGATTACGAGAAGTTGGGCTATTCCTTTATCGCCTACGTAGGTGTGTTCTTGAACAAGACCTCGCAAACACAATTCGTCCTGGAACGCATTAACGAGATCCCTTTTGTAACTGTGGCCCATGTTACCACCGGAAAATTCAATATCTTCTGCAAGATTAGAGCCAAGGATACCAGCCATGCGAAAGAGATTATCTATAAAATAGATGATATAGAGGGGGTAACGCGTACCGAGACCATGATCTCTTTGGAAGAGAGCATTAATGACAAAAAACGTTTAATGCACTCGATCTTTCAGAACATTAAAAAATAATGATATGAAGGCTGTTGAACTTTCGCCATCTGAATATCATCCTTATTTTGAGCATTACATCCGCTGTGTTAGGGAAAAGTCACTTATGGAAGGCTTAACAAGCGGATTGATAGAAACTCAGGAGTTTTTTGAAGAGATACCCACGATAAAACACGAGTATCAGTATGCATCCGGTAAATGGAGCCCGAAAGAGATCCTGCTGCATCTTATAGATTCTGAACGTGTCTTCTGTTCCAGAGCGCTACATTTTGCAAGAGCCCGTAATACCGAATTACCGGGATTCGACGAGAATGAATTTGCATCGAACTCACATGCTAATGGACGTACTATGAATGATCTGTTGGATGAGTTCGTCGCTGTGCGTACGTCCACAGTACTTCTATTTAAGAGTTTTTCTAACGATGCGCTGCTGCAAAAAGGGAAAGCGAATAATGCGGAAGTGTCTGTAAGAGCTCTCGGATTTCTCATTGCCGGACATGCCGTTCATCACGTACAGGTGATCCAAGAGCGCTATTTGTAAATGCGCACGGAGCATTATCAATTCCTTAACTAACTTTAAACAAATCTTAGCATCAAATCTTTTGAATTGCCCGTTATTACTGCTATACTTGGGTATAGAAAAATTAGTAATAAAAATTAAAAAAAAGATTATGGAAAAGAGAATTGCAATATTAGCGACCAACGGATTTGAAGAATCGGAGTTGAAATCTCCAAAAGAGGCGATGGAAAATGAAGGATTTACCGTAGACATCGTAAGTGAAGAAAGTGGAACCATTAAAGGTTGGGCCGATGGAAATTGGAGCAACGAATATAAAGTAGATAAAACACTTAGTGAGGTATCAGCCAAAGACTATCACGCTCTTATGCTCCCTGGAGGGGTCATCAATCCTGATAAGTTACGTAGAAATGAAGATGCTTTAATTTTTGTTAGAGATTTCTTCAAGCAGAAGAAACCGGTGGCAGCGATTTGTCACGGCCCGCAAGTACTAATTAGTGCCGATGTTGTGAAAGGTAGAACGATGACATCTTTCAGTTCGATTAAAGACGATTTAAAGAATGCCGGAGCGCTTTGGGTAGATAAGGAAGTGGTTGTGGATGAAGCTCTCGTTACGAGTAGAAATCCGGACGACCTTCCCGCATTCAACTCAAAACTTATTGAGGAGATTAAAGAAGGAAAGCATGAATTACAGCATGCCTAATCTTTCGATTCAATACAATAAAAAAGAGGCGATGTTCGCCTCTTTTTTTTATTCTTCTTCATCGTCTAGGATTTTCTTTTCCGGGATTTCGACGATTGGTTCAGTAAAATCTTCTTCGGCATAATCTTCTTCATCAAAATTAGCCATGGTCGTTTCCAATCGGGAGCTAACCTTGACGAGGTATATAGTATCCTCTGTTCGGACTTCGACCGCTTCAACGGTTTCGTTCTTCGCATTCTTGAAGACAATCACATGATCGTCGTCATACCCGTCGGGATATTTCTCTACAAGCAGCGAGAGAATTTCAGGAGTTAGTTTTCTATAGTCTACAATAATGCGTTTCATACATTGACGTCACAAGTTGGTTTGGGTTTTAAAACTACTAAAAAATGGTTAGCAACAAATGAATTCAATGTAAATTTTCAAAAATTTTTATAGTAATCGAATGCTTTGTAAATAACCTCATTAGGAACATCACAGCGCATTTTGTGCTTTCCAATGCTAGTAAGAAGTACAAAACAAACCTTCCCGTGACTGTTCTTTTTATCATAAACAAGCAACTCTAAGATGCTCTCAATGTCTTTTTTTGTGAAGGCTGTCTTCGGAAAATGTTTCAGAATAATACGACTCACTTCTGAAAGTTTTTCTGAAGGAAATCCTTCTAGTTCCGAAGAAATAAAGGTAGCCAAGATCATTCCAATGGCAATAGCCTCACCGTGTAGCAAATCGGGTCTTTCTGAAGCATCTAAACAATACGATTCAATGGCGTGCCCCAATGTATGACCGTAATTCAAGGTCTTACGTTCGTTCTTTTCCAGCGGATCCTTTAGCACAATGGTATTTTTTATCAGTACAGAATCCCAGATAAGCTGCGCTGTTTCCTCACGTTGATTCGGATTGAAGCCTTGGACCTTCGTCCAGTATTCTTCGGAATGAATTAGACCATGCTTAAGCATTTCGGCATATCCCGAAGTAATTTGTTCTTTGGGTAAAGTATTCAAGTAGCCAGGATCAATAAAGACCGCCAATGGCTCCCTAATAACACCGATCTGGTTTTTTAAGACACCTAGGTCCACACCATTCTTACCGCCTACCGAAGCATCGACCATAGCGAGTAGGGAAGTGGGCACGTGTACGAACTCAATCCCTCTCTTAAAGGTGGCCGCTACGAATCCGCCAATATCTGTCACCACGCCGCCCCCTAAATTGATGAGCAGGCTCTTTCTGTCGGCGCCACGATTGGATAGATCATCCCACAAAGCAACACAAGTATCAATGTGTTTGTGGGCTTCACCTGCTTCTATGACAAGTATTTCCGGCTGATCCAAATAATCATTTTCTGACAGGAATTTGGGTAAACAAAACGCAAGCGTGTTCGTATCGGTAAGTATGAAGATGCTTGAAGGTTTCAAGTCGTCCAGCACTTTTTTGAGGTAGGCGGAAAGGTTGTTAGTGGCGTAGATCGATCCGCGCTCTTTATGAATTATTTTATTCGTCATGAAACCCGTTTTGTTGTTTAAATAGACACCAAATCTAACTATATTTGTGAACTTTATTTTCAATTTATGGTATCAAAATCCCTTTTTGATAATACTGAAACCGCCTTTGCTCTTAAAAGTGATTCAGAATTAGAACGCGCCTATTTCCTCTTTAAAATGATTGCTAACGAACCCTTGGTTCGCATTGGAACGGCTGCTACCAAACTGGCGTTAAACATGCACCTTCCGGTAGAAGGTCTTATACGCTCAACGGTATTCGATCATTTTTGCGGAGGGGTGAATGAAAAAGATTGTATGTCTACGGTCGATAGCCTTGAAACTGCCGGTGTTTCCTCGGTGTTGGACTATTCCGTAGAAGGGAAAGAAGAAGAGAAACAATTTGATGCTACCCTCGAAAAGATCATAGAATTAACCCGCTTTGCCAAGAACAAATCGGCTATGCCGTTCTCTGTTTTTAAACCAACAGGGCTGGGTCGTTTTAAGATCTGGCAAAAAGTAACCGAAGGCGATACCCTTTCGGAAACCGAATTGGGGGAATGGGAGCGTATAAAGCAGCGATATCACGCTGTTTGTAAAGTGGCACAAGAATGCGATATCGCATTGTTGATTGATGCTGAAGAATCCTGGATGCAGGGAGCAGCCGACGCATTGTGTGAAGAAATGATGGAAACCTATAATAAGGAAAAACCGATCGTTTTCAATACATTACAGTGTTATCGCTGGGACCGTTTAGAGTATCTAAAGGAGATTCATAAACACGCAAAGGCGAAAGGCTTTCTGTTAGGTTTTAAGGTAGTGCGCGGCGCGTATATGGAAAAGGAACACGACCGTGCTGAAGAAAAAGGGTATGCTACCCCAATTTGTGCCAGTAAGAGCGCAACCGATGAGAATTTCAATACGGTAACCGACTATATCTTAAACCATTTAGGTGAAATATCCCTGTTCTTAGGCACGCACAACGAAGTGAGCAGCTACTTGGCAATGGAGACCATGGAGACCAATAATTTGTCCAAGAGCGACGGCCGAATATGGTTTGGACAGTTGTACGGGATGAGTGATCACATTAGTTTTAACCTTGCAAAGGAAGGCTATAATGTAGCGAAGTACATACCGTTTGGTCCGGTAAAAGACGTTATGCCTTATTTAATAAGGCGTGCCGAAGAGAATACTTCGGTTGCCGGTCAAACCAGCAGGGAACTTACGCTACTAAAGCGCGAGAAGGAACGACGGAAATTGTAGTTGTAGATCACTGTATTCGTAAAAAGCACGAACCGTATCGTGCTTTTTAAATCAAACTAACCAACTATGAAAACAATTAATAGGGAGTATTGTCTCTTGAAATTCAACTAAAGGGCTTTTACTTTTCAACTCCCCAGTTTACTCAAGTAAAAGCCTTTAGCTGAGGTAAATAAAATGAAATTAACACTGTAAATTTTCAGGTTTTTTCCTTCAATTGCAACACAACACAAACGCCATTCTTGAATAGCCAGTCTCTATTCACGAATCACGACCACACCACACGGACGTAAATAATTGGCAGGCAGTTAATTATAATTACATCGTCCGGATTTCTTCAATCGTTCACAAATAGAAGAGTACAAGGTTATTTTTTTATAACTTTAGAACGTAAGTGATTTCTTTCATGCGCTACCTTGTCTACATACTCCTTTTTTTTGGAAGTCTTTCTGCCCTACAGGCACAATCTAAGCTGCCGCAAAACCTGCTGTCATTGGGAGATGAGGAATTGTTGGCTTTATTTAATGAAATGGATGGGGATTCGATTGCGCAGGAGCGCGTTGCACGCACTTATTTAAACAGAGCCCGAAAAGAAAAAGACACTATTAAAATGGCGCGCGGCTACGATCGCCTGGCGCGTATCTTTCATCACGAGAAGAACATCATGTTTGCGGACAGTATCATTGCGTTAACTGAGGATATGAAACATATAACGTATCCTGCGTTGGGGTATATTATTAAGGGAAATCAATTTTATTTACTTGGAGATTTAACAAAATCGACTACTGCTTATTTAAAGGCATATGAGATTGCTATTGAACAAGAAAATATTCAACAGCAAGTTTTTATAATGGACCTCTTAATCTTTGCAAAATCAATTTGGGGTAATAAAAATGACGCTCTTGAACTTCAGCATAGAAGATTTAACATTTTGCAAAGTGAAAATTATAAGAATGAAATAAAAAAAGCAACGCGTAAGGGAGCAAATATTGATATCGAGCAGTTATTCATAGAAGATGAGATAGTTGCCCTAGAAAATTATATATTTTGTTACATGAATCTGAATAAATTAGATTCAGTAAAAGTATACTTTAAAAGAGTTTATGATAAAATGGATAAATATAATTGGGTAAATAAAGATACTCATTTAAACTGGTTAAAGTTGACAGAATTGGAATTGCATTATAGGGATCGTAATTACACTAAGGCGTTAAATCAGGCTGATAGTATACTCAAAGCTAAAGAACATGATGATTTTACATTATTCAATTTATTTTTATTTAAAGGGTTGGCTAACTTAGAACTCGATAATATATTAAAAGGAATTGAATCTCTTAAATCTGCCGATTCGATAGTAGATAATTCTGAAGTACTATTAAGACCATTCGATAGAGTTTTATATGAAAAACTCTTAAGTTTTTATGAGAGTACAGATAGCACTGAGAAAAGAATAGAGTATCTTACTAAATTAATTTATTTAGATAGTGTTTTTAAAATAAAGTACCAATATTTCGATCCTCAACTAATTAAAAATTATGAAACTCCTTTACTATTGGCAGAAAAAGAAGAGTTAATTAATGAACTCCAACTTAAAAACAAATCCGCCAATACATCTAAATGGGCCATCGTAGGATTGCTGTTTTTTAGTACACTCGGTTTTTTTTATTACTTCAAAAGGCAATTAATTTATAAAAGAAGATTTGAGAAGTTGGTTGTCTATTCGGAGAATGGAACAAATCATAAGAGGGGAGAGTCGAGCGTTCAAACAAAACCTTCAGGAGAACTAATTGAAAATATTCTTAGCAATCTTTCAGACTTTGAACGTAAAAGAGAATACCTCTCACCTAAGATATCCCTTGGGTACTTGGCCAAACGGTTTGATACCAATTCTAAGTACCTTTCGCAAGTGATCAATTTGGAGAAGGATAAGAATTTCACGCAATACATCAATGATCTAAGGGTCACCTATGCCTTTAAAGAACTGGCGGCAAACCCCACCTTTAGAAAGTTTACCATAAAAGCGATCGCTAACGAGTGCGGTTTTAAGACAGGGGAATCCTTTTCACGGGCATTTTATAAAAAGTTTGGAATTTATCCTTCCTATTATCTTAAAAGTCTGGAGAAGAAGCAGTCTGCCAATTAGGGTTCCTCTTGTACCTCTGCCGAAAGCACAGTGGCCTTTTTTTCACAATTTTCCACGAATATCTTCAATTCCTTTGAGTTAACAGTTCCTTCAATCGTGTACTGTTTGCAGGAATCTAGCGTCGTATTGCTTTCAGAAAAAAGCACATTCCCCTCTTGAAGTAAGACACTAACAACAGCGGTGTCGATACTATGATTACGCAATGTTCGAATGGCAGCATCTGAGATCGTTCGTTCTTTCAGCCTGATATTCTTTAAGGTGCGGGCATTGGGTCCGTAATCACAGGAAGCGCGTTTTCCGCCTAGAAAAAAAAGTAAAATAACGATACCAATACTGAATCCTCCCAGATAATAGGCGATACGATGTGCTAATTTCATGTTTGTTTAAAATATAAGTAGGTTGATATCACTGTAGGAAAGATCGAACCATTCGGCTACCGACTGACTTGTAAGTATGCCGCGGTAAAAATACAACCCATTTCGCAAACCACTGTCAAATCGAATGGCATTTTCCAGTCCGCCGCATTCGGCAATATCCAATAGGTAGGGCGTGAAAATATTACTGATCGCAATAGAAGCTGTTTTCGGATAACGTGCCGGAATGTTGGGCACCCCATAATGTATCACTCCGTATTTAATTTGCGTCGGTTCTTTGTGAGAGGTCATTTCGGTCGTTTCAAAGCAGCCGCCCATATCCACACTCACATCAATAACCACCGCGCCATTCTTCATATTCTCCACCATGGTCTTGGATACAATGATAGGGGAACGGTCTTTTCCGCGTACTGCACCAATCGCCACATCACAGCGACGCAGGGCTTTCATAAGATTTTTAGGTTGTAGGGTAGAGGTATACAGGGTTCTGCCGACATTGCACTGCAGATTGCGCAATTTAGTGATGGAGCTGTCAAAAACCTTTACGTTCGCTCCTAGCCCTAAAGCTGACCGAACCGCAAATTCACCTACCGTGCCGGCGCCTATCACCACGACTTCCACGGGAGGCACACCGCTAATATTGCCGAACAGCAAGCCATTCCCTGCTTTGGCATTGACCATGATCTCTGCCGCCACCAATACCGATGCCGTTCCTGCGATCTCACTCAAAGCTTTAACCACGGGGTAGCTGTGGTCTTCGTCCTTTATGAATTCGAATGCCAAAGCCGTGATCTTCTTTTTAGCCAAGGCATCAAAATACTTTTTTTGTTGTGTTTTTAGTTGCAAGGCAGAAATGATCACCGTCTTAGGCTTGATGAGTTCGATCTCTTCCAGGGTGGGGGGTTCCACCTTGAGAATGATTGGACATTCGAACACTTGCGTTCGATCTTTGGTAATTTTCGCACCGGCTTCACTGTACTGCTGATCGGAATAGCCGGCCTCGTCTCCGGCAGACGCTTCCAGCAGAACGCGATGTCCGTTATTTACGATGGCCCCTACGGCATCGGGTGTTAAACAAATGCGTTTTTCTTGAAAGTAGGTTTCTTTCGGAATTCCGATAAACAGTTCTCCCTGTTGTTTGAAGACTTCCAGTTTCTCTTCTTGGGGAAGCAGTTGGGCTTTGGTGAACGGTGAATTGGATGTGGCCATAGGTGCTACAGGTTGGTAGTACCAAGGTACATATTTAATTTAAAATGTAAAACTTACCGATTAGCGAAATAGGTCTTTGATTTGTTCAAAGGTGGATTTCTTTGCCATAAGATCTTCTTCAAATGATTTAAGGTCATTACCCCTTACTTGATTAAAAAGCTTAGCGCGAATTAGATAAACCGCAGGAACAATAATAAGCATAAGCGGTACCAAGTAAACTAATTCCAGTTCGTCTAAATTATTACTTTCATTGATTACCCCCCACAATTGGAAGGCATACATGGCAATAGGAACGAGGATGATCCAGTGCCACCAATGACGACACGTAAAGAACCATAATAATAGAAGGTACAATGGTATGGCTTTGCCAGTAAAATACCAAGCAAACGAATACCAATCAGGAAAACTTGTAGTAGCTGTAAAAAAAGAAGTTTCCCAAACTTGAGTGTCCGGGAAACTTTTGTAGGAATAAAATAAGAAGGGGGAAATTGCTACTAGTAATACAATTAACCCACCTACAACTAATGATCTTTTACCCGTTTTGGAGGGGCTTAAGTGTTTTGTCGACTTGTTGTGGTGTTTGTCCATCTTCTATGCTTTCCGGAGTACAAGAGATAAATAATCCAGCCCCGAAAATTGCAACGATTAAAAAGTACTTTGTTAATTTCATAATATTTGTTTTTGTGAGGTTTATCATACAAACCTAGCACGAAAAAAAACAAGTATTTCAAGTATGTTCGCCGTATCTTTATAAGTTAACCTTAAGCCAAAAAAAGTCCTGCTTAAAACTACTGCGATTTGGGGCGAGCATGATTAAGAATCCTTGTGTTTACTATGAAATTTCGTTGCAATTTATTTCACCGGCATCATTTTTAACGTTCTACTTCCGTTTTGGTTTTTTGTTAGTTGTATGCTTGTACTGTCCTTTGGTAATAATTTTTCAATTTTATTTGGCCATTCAATAAAATTCCAATGACCTGAATAAAAATAATCTTCTATTCCTATATCCATCGCTTCTTCATTGCTCTCGATTCGGTAAAAATCGAAGTGATATAACATATCATCTTTCAGCATATATTCATTCACAATAGAAAATGTTGGGCTCGTAACTGTATCAGTCACACCTAAGTGCTCTGCAAGTGCCTTGATAAGCGTAGTTTTTCCTACACCCATATCTCCATAAAATAGTAAGGTCTTGGTGGGGGCTGCCAACAAGAGTTGATCGGCTATTGCCGGAATGTCTTGGAGAGTATATGTCAACTGCATGTCACTAGATTGCGAGCAAATATAGAATAATTTCTCGATTATTAACAAAAAATATCGATTATCTGTATCTAAATAAGAAAATTCCTACAAATTATTTAGGTTCCAATACGGCAAAGGGAATGATCATCTCTTCCAAAGAAACACCGCCGTGCTGATACGTGTTGCGATAATAACTCACGTAATGATTGTAATTATTGGGATACGCAAAGAATAGATCACCTTTTGCAAAAATGAATGAACTACTCATATTTATAGTAGGCAAGTGTATCTTTTTAGGGTCTCTGGCGGCCAATACATCCTTATCTTCATAGGTAAGACTCTTACCTGTCTTATAGCGTAAATTGAGGCTGGTATTCTTATCACCAATCACTTTAGAAGGATTTTTCACGTTGATAGTGCCATGATCGGTGGTAAGGATCAATTTAAAGCCTAATTGGGCTGCTTGCTGGATAATCTCCATGAGGGGAGAGTTCTTAAACCAACTTTGTGTAAGCGAACGGTAGGATTTATCGTTGGAAGCCAATTCTTTGATCACTTCCATTTCCGTTTTGGAGTGCGAAAGCATATCCACGAAATTATATACGACTACCGTAAGATCCTCATCCTTATGCGTCTTAAAATTCTCCACAAGTCGCTTTCCTTGTTTTAAACTGGAAATTTTATGATAACTCCAATTTACTTGCAACCCCAGGCGTTTTAACTGTGCTTCTAGAAATTGCTCTTCGAACATGTTCTTGCCGCCTTCTTCGGTATCGTTGAGCCAATAATCCGGATGCAGTTTTTCCATTTCGCTGGGCATTAACCCGCTGAAAATGGCATTACGGGCATATTGTGTCGCTGTTGGAAGGATGCTGTAGAACAGTTCTTCGTGCGTCTTCTTATAACTACTCTTTAAAAAGGGTTCAAATGCCTTCCATTGGTCGTAGCGCAAGTTGTCAATGACTACAAACAGGGTCTGTTGTCGATCTTTTAGCTGTGGGACGACCTTTTCTTTGAATAAGGTGTGCGACATCACAGGAGCATCATTGCCGCTCTCGAACCAAGCCGGGTAATGCTTGTCGATGAATTTACAGAACTGGCTGTTAGCCTCTATCTTCTGAGATTCCAAGATCTCAAACATTCCGGTATCTTCTATGTTCTCCAACTCTAATTCCCAATACACAAGTTTTTGATACAGTTCGGCCCAACCTTCAAACGTATTGATCATGGACATATCCATGGCGATCTTACGGAATTCTTGTTGGTAATTGGAAGTGGTCTTTTCTGAAATTAAGCGCGAATGATCCAAGTTCTTCTTCAAACTAAGAAGGATCTGATTGGGATTTACCGGCTTGATAAGATAGTCGGCGATCTTCGATCCAATGGCTTCTTCCATGATGTACTCTTCCTCGCTCTTTGTGATCATTACCACGGGAAGGGCAGCCTGATATTCTTTGATCTCGGCTAACGTCTCCAAACCGGTAAGTCCGGGCATGTTCTCGTCCAAAAAGACGATGTCAAAATTCTGATTCTTAATTTCAACGAGCGCTTCGGTACCACTTTGTGCCGTAGTTACCTTATAGTTCTTATTTTCAAGAAAAATGATATGGGGTTTTAGCAAATCAATTTCGTCGTCTACCCAAAGTACTTTAATGTCGCTCATATATGTATATTTGTTTATTATTGGAATCGTTGTTGAGAGATTCTCTACGTACCTTTCAAAATTAATTCCAAAGTCACGCACAGAAGTGCGTTTCATTACTAATTAAAAGTTAAAGTTTGAATTCCACAGGCAAACTCAAAATTATAAACGACCCCATCTATGGTTTTATTACCATACCTAACACCTTGGTCTTTCAATTAATCGAGCACACCTATTTTCAAAGGTTGCGTCGAATTTCTCAAATGGGGATGTCGTATTTGGTATATCCTGGGGCGCACCATACTCGTTTTCACCATGCACTGGGCGCCATGTTTCTTATGCAACGGGCCGTTCAAGTCCTGCGGCAAAAGGGTGTTGCCATTTCAAACGATGAAGAAGAGGCGTTGTGTGTTGCGATTCTCTTACACGATATTGGACACGGACCTTTCTCCCACGCTATGGAGCACAGCATCGTTGAAAATGTAAGCCACGAGTATATTTCTCTCTTGTTTATGGAGGAATTGAATCGAAACTTTAACAACAGATTAACGCTGGCGATACGAATATTCAAGGATGAATACGACCGAAAATTCCTGCATCAGCTTATTTCTGGACAGTTAGATATGGACCGATTGGATTACTTGCGTCGCGATAGCTTCTATACAGGGGTTCAAGAAGGAACCGTTAATTCTCAGCGTCTTATTACGATGCTGAATGTTCACAAGGACACCTTAGTGGTCGAAGAGAAGGGCGTTTATTCGGTTGAAAAATTCATCATTGCACGTCGTTTTATGTATTGGCAGGTCTATTTACACAAAACAGGTATCGTTGCAGAACAATTGTTAATGAATCTTCTTAAGCGTGCGAAAGAACTAACACAAAGGGGTCACCAATTACCGGCCAGCGAAGCTTTGTCCTTTTTTCTGAAGAACCCTATCGATAAAGCTCAATTTTCAAAGGAAGTCTTGGACACTTTTGCAAAACTGGACGATTACGATATTGTTTCGGCGATGAAATCCTGGATGACCCACGACGATTTTGTACTCCGCAATTTAGCTGAAATGCTTTTAAACAGAGACCTACTCAAGATCAAGATCAAAAAGAAACCTTTTTCAGAAATACAGATTCAAGAAAAGAGGAGTGCATTAAAAGAAAAGTACAATTTGAGTGACGCTGAAGCCAAATATTTTGTTTTTAACGGGGAAATAGAGAATCTGGCTTATAGAATGGATAAAGATGCGATTTACCTGCTTACAAAAACAGGGAAAGTGGTAGATGTGGCTAAGGCCAGCGATCAACTTAACTTAAAAGCATTATCTAAAACCGTAGTGAAATATTATCTGTGCTACCCAAAACCGAAATACTAATCCTTTTTTTCTATTTTTGCATGGGTATCAAAAATAATGCGCTATTAATTTTTGATTTTGAAGGATTTATGTCGTAAAGCACAGCCAAAGAACAGTAACAACTCGTTAAATGAAATTTACAGCAGCCCAAATCGCAGGAATTCTTAATGGTGAAGTTGACGGAAATGAAGACGTAGAAGTTTCGAAACTTGCAAAGATTGAGGAAGGCAGCGAAGGAAGTCTTACCTTTCTAGCCAATCCTAAGTACACACATTTTATCTATTCTACCGATGCTTCCATTACCATAGTGGACAAGGGCTTCGTTGCTGAAAATTCCATTTCAACAACATTGATCCGCGTGGAGAACGCTTACAAAGCGTTTTCACAGTTGTTAGAATATTACAATCAGGTGAAGATGAATAAAACGGGCATTGAGAAGCCGGTTTTTATTTCTGAAAGTGCTACTTACGGAGAAAATATTTACGTGGGTGCCTTTGCCTATATTGGAGAGAACGTATCTATAGGGGAGAACGTGAAGATTTATCCTAATGTATATATAGGAGACAATGTTACTTTGGGGGACAATGTGGTAGTTTTTGCCGGTGCTAAGATCTATTCTGAATCGATCGTTGGAAATCATTGTGTAATACACAGCGGTGTGATCTTGGGAGCAGACGGCTTTGGGTTCACACCTAATGATAAAGGAGAGTACACTAAAGTACCGCAAACGGGTAACGTGATATTGGAAGATAATGTGGATATTGGAGCAGGTACTACCATAGACCGTGCGACCTTAGGATCTACGGTGATTCGAAAAGGGGTCAAACTGGATAACCAAATACAGATAGCCCATAATGTAGAAATTGGTGAGAATACAGTCATTGCCGCACAAACGGGCATTGCCGGGTCAACAAAGATTGGTCGTAATTGTATGATTGGCGGCCAAGTGGGTATCGTTGGGCATATTACCATTGGTGATAATGTGCGAATACAGGCGCAAAGCGGAATTGGACGAAATGTAAAGGATAACGAGACCTTACAAGGCTCTCCCGCATTAAATTACGGCGATTTCAACAAAAGTTATGTACACTTCAAGAATCTTCCCAAATTTGTCGAACGATTTAATACTTTTGAAAAAAAAATAAACAATGACTGACTGCATGGTAAAACAG
The DNA here is from genome assembly GCF_963972995.1 of uncultured Altibacter sp. Taxonomy (NCBI): domain Bacteria; kingdom Pseudomonadati; phylum Bacteroidota; class Flavobacteriia; order Flavobacteriales; family Flavobacteriaceae; genus Altibacter; species uncultured Altibacter sp. The sequence goes on along the minus strand of NZ_CAXAXI010000008.1, from coordinate 38,763 downwards.
CGAACGATTGGTAAGGAGGTATCCTTAACAGGAGTCGGACTACACACAGGGAAGGAAGTGACCATTACTTTTAAACCTGCTCCCGAGAATCACGGGTATGCTTTCGTACGGGTGGATCTTGAAGGGAACCCCGTGATCGAGGCAGATGCGAATTATGTGGTCAATACCCAACGCGGAACCAATTTAGAGAAGCTGGGTGTGAAGATCCAAACGTCCGAACATGTGCTCGCTGCCTTAGTGGGCATGGAAGTAGACAACTGCTTGATGGAGTTGAATGCTTCTGAACCTCCCATAATGGACGGATCCTCCAAATTCTTTGTGCAGGCCATCTCTGAAGCTGGGATCGTAGAACAAGAGGCTCCGCGGGAAGAATATATCGTCAAAGAAGTGATTTCCTATCTTGATGAAGAAACAGGCAGCGAAATTACAGTGATTCCTGCCGATGAATATCAGGTAACGACTATGGTCGATTTTGGTACTAAGGTCTTGGGAACACAGAATGCATCACTGAAACATCTCTCCGAATTCAAAGATGAGATTGCCGATGCGCGTACCTTTAGCTTCCTTCATGAGATTGAGATGCTACTAGAGCACGGACTGATTAAAGGCGGCGATTTGAACAATGCTATTGTCTATGTAGATAAAGAACTTTCTCCAAAGACCATGGAGAAATTGCGGGAGGCCTTCGGAAAAGAAAAGATATCTGTAAAGCCTAATGGAATACTGGACAACCTAACTTTACATTATCCCAACGAGGCTGCCCGTCACAAGCTATTGGATGTAATTGGAGACCTTGCCTTAGTTGGAACACGCATTCGCGGGAAAGTAATTGCTAATAAGCCCGGTCATCATGTAAATACCCAATTTGCAAAGAAGCTTTCTAAATTAATCAAGATAGAAAGCAGAAATAAGATACCTCAGTTCGATGTGACACTTCCTCCCGTGAAGGATGTGAACCAGATCATGGAAATGTTACCGCACCGTCCCCCTTTCTTGTTGGTGGATAAGATCTTGGAGCTATCAGAGACGCATGTAGTGGGGTTAAAGAATGTTACAATGAATGAGCCCTTCTTCGTGGGGCATTTCCCCGGGGCGCCAGTTATGCCCGGTGTGCTCATTGTAGAAGCAATGGCGCAGACCGGAGGAATTTTAGCATTGAGTACCGTGCCCGACCCGGAGAACTATCTTACCTTTTTTATGAAGATAAACAATGTAAAGTTCAAGCAGCAAGTAAATCCGGGAGACACACTTATCTTCAATTTAGAACTTATCACGCCTATTAGAAGAGGAATCGTGCACATGCAAGGAAATGCGTATGCCAATAACAAACTAGTGACTGAAGCCGAACTTATGGCCCAAATTGTCAAAACAAAAAACGTAGAATGAATCAACCGTTAGCATACGTCCATCCGGGCGCCAAAATCGCAAAGAACGTGGTCATTGAACCATTTACTACCATTCACAACAATGTTGTGATAGGTGAGGGCACATGGATAGGTTCCAACGTGACCATCATGGAAGGAGCACGTATTGGAAAGAATTGTAATATTTTTCCCGGAGCGGTCATTTCGGCTATCCCACAAGATCTTAAATTCAATGATGAGGATACCACCGCAGAGATAGGAGATGGAACGACCATTCGTGAATATGTGACCATCAATAGAGGTACTTCAGATCGCGGTAAGACAGTAATAGGTAAGAACTGCTGGATCATGGCGTATTGCCACGTCGCTCACGATTGTATCGTGGGGGATCATTGCATCTTCTCCAACAATAGTACGCTCGCCGGACATATTACCGTGGGTGATTACGTAGTGTTGGCGGGAATGACCGCGGTACATCAGTTTTGTATGATAGGGAACCACGCCTTCGTTACGGGTGGGTCGCTAGTACGAAAGGATGTGCCACCGTATGTAAAAGCAGCTCGGGAACCTTTGTCGTATGTAGGGATCAATTCTATTGGCTTACGCCGAAGAGGTTTTTCTCCTGAAAAGATTCGGGAGATACAGAATATTTACAGAATCCTCTACCAAAAGAACTATAATAATACACAGGCAGCAGAGATCATCGAAGCAGAGATGGAAGCAACGCCCGAGCGGGATGAGATCCTTCAGTTTATCAAGAATTCCAAACGAGGGATCATGAAGGGCTACTTCAGTTCAAACTAATTAATTTTCAGAAAAAAGAAATCGTATATATGGCAACAAGCTCAGACATTAGAAAAGGATTATGCATTCGATACAACAATGATATCTATAAAATTATCGAATTTCTTCACGTGAAGCCCGGAAAAGGTCCGGCATTCGTACGAACTAAACTTAAAAGTGTAACTTCAGGAAAGGTTATTGATAACACATTCTCTGCAGGACACAGGATCGAAGACGTACGTGTGGAAACGCATAAGTTTCAGTATTTATATAATGAAGGGGAAACCTATCATTTTATGAATACAGAGGACTATTCTCAAATTAGACTACAAAAGGACGCCTTGGATGTGCCCGAATTGATGAAAGAAGGAGAAATTGTAACCGTGATCATTAATACCGAGGATAATTCACCACTTTCGGTGGAAATGCCTGCGCACGTGATCTTGGAAGTTACCGCCACCGAACCCGGCGTGAAAGGCAACACGGCGACCAATGCAACAAAACCGGCTACTGTGGAAACCGGAGCTGAAGTAAACGTGCCATTATTCATCAATGAAGGAGACAAAATTAGAATCGATACTGAAAAAGGCCAATATCAGGAGCGTATTAAAGAATAGTACGTGACCATGAAGAGAAGCCTTGAGGAGATTGCCAAAACCGAAGCCGAATATTGGAACGAAAATAAGTTGGACCGACGGAAGATCAAGAAACTTCGGAGGCATGCTTTTTATTATTCCTATAAGAGAGAGGCCGGCATTCTTCGAGAGATCGTAGCAACTTTTAAGGGTAAAGAACTATTGGAAATTGGTTCTCACTCTTGGATGGCTTGGATCAAGAATAAGACCACTCCAAAAAAGATAACTTGCATCAACATTTCTGAAGTAGAGCTTCAAAAGGGAACCACACATGCTAAGGAGGTTGACTTTCCTATTGATTTTCACCTTATGGATGCCAACAACCTTACGTTTCCGGATGCTTCATTTGATGTGGTCTATGGTGGTGCGATCTTGCATCATCTCGACATAGAGAAAGCTATGCACCACATTCATCGTGTTTTGAAACCCGGCGGTTACATTTTATTTACGGAGCCGTTGAACATTAACCCGCTCTACAAGGTCTATCGCAAGTTAAATCCGAAGGAACGCACGCCGGATGAACATGCGCTGGTATCTTCAGATTTTAAACTTATCCGAAATAAATTCACCTTCAAACATCATTTTTTTGATTTTTTTAGTGTTATTTTTGGGTTTGTGGCATTAAAACTCTATGGCGATAAAAACTATGATAATTGGATCAATAAACTTGGGTACCAATTAGATGTGCTTTTATCGAAAGTGCCTTTTATGCACTTCTTATTTGCCCGCGTGATCATTTACGGAGAAAAAAAATAAAACACCATGAAATTTGCACACCCCCAGACCTTAGAGGAGATTGCAGCTATAATTAGTGCAGATTACGTTGGCCCCGCCGATTTTCCGGTGTTGGGGATGAACGAGATCCATGTGGTGCGTCCAGGCGACATTGTATTCGTTGATCACCCAAAATATTACGAGAAAGCTTTGAATTCTCAAGCAACCATTATTCTTATCAATAAAGAGGTAGCATGCCCTCCACGAAAGGCATTATTGATTTCAGACGATCCTTTTAGGGATTTTAATAAACTTACCAATTATTTTAGACCGTTCAAGCCGGCCACAGCGGTTATTGCTCCTTCAGCATCTATAGGAAATAATACTGTTGTGCAGCCCAATACATTTATTGGGAATAATGTGGTAATTGGTGATAATTGCACCATCCATTCTAACGTATGTATCTACGACCATACGGTCATTGGAAACAATGTTACGATCCACTCCGGAACGGTCCTAGGCGCAGATGCCTTTTATTATAAGAACCGTCCGGAAAAATTTGATAAGCTTATTAGTGGTGGCAATGTTGTTATTATGGATAACGTAGACATTGGAGCGCTCTGTACCATCGATAAAGGGGTAAGTGCTTCTACCATCATTGGAGAAGGGACAAAATTAGACAATCAGGTCCATGTGGGTCACGACACAGTAATTGGCAGTCGCTGTCTTATTGCGTCGCAGGTGGGTATCGCGGGTTGTGTACTTATTGAGGATTTTGTAACAATTTGGGGACAAGTAGGAATTACAAGTGGCATTACTATTGGCGAAAAGGCGGTTATTTCGGCTCAAAGCGGCGTGAGCAAATCGCTGCCGGGACATAAATCTTATTTCGGTACACCAGCCGATGAATTCAGAAAAAAATACAAGGAATTGGCATCCATACGCCTTATTCCTGATATAATTGATAAACTTGATAAAATACAATGAGTAAAGCAGCAAAAGAAATCGTTCGAAATTTTTATCGTTCCAATATATTAAATGACGATACCATTCTCGACCGTTTTTTTCATAAAGACATCGTTCTAATCTGGAACAGTTCCAACGGCCTATCTATTATGCATTATGACGATCTGGTTAATTTCTTTTCGGAAGTACGTCGGTCTTATAACGATCTACGTGTTGAGGTAAGCCACTTGCTGTCCGATGATAATCACGTTACCATTCGATATAAATATTACATCCGTACTATGGAAAACCCAGATGAAGAATTAGGGATTGCCCATTTTATCGCAATCTGGGAGATAAAGGATGACAAACTTTATCGTGGTTATCAAGTGAGCCAACCGGTAACCGATAAAGACGATACCACAGAATCCTATCACAAGGTTAAAGTGTAAAATCCTTTAAAATCGTAGAGAATTACAGTATCTTTGCCATCGATTTTTAGATCGATCGCCAACAAATTTTTAATCATAAATAGTAAGAGACAGCATGAGTGTTTTAGTTAATAAGGATTCAAAAATAATTGTTCAAGGGTTTACCGGGAGTGAAGGTACATTTCACGCCGAACAAATGATAGCCTATGGAACCAATGTGGTTGGAGGTGTAACTCCGGGTAAAGGAGGACAATCGCATCTTGACCGGCCCGTTTTCAATACAGTAGAAGAAGCTGTGAAGGAAACAGGAGCCAATACCACCATTATTTTTGTCCCTCCTGCTTTTGCTGCCGACGCCATTATGGAGGCCGCCAATGCGGGAATCAAAGTAATCATTACAATTACCGAAGGAATCCCTGTTGGTGACATGATTAAAGCGGCAGATTATATTAAAGATAAGGACTGTCGATTAATTGGGCCAAACTGTCCCGGAGTGATTACGCCGGGTGAAGCGAAGGTTGGGATCATGCCCGGTTTCGTTTTCAAAAAAGGAAAAGTAGGGATTGTTTCTAAATCGGGAACCCTTACCTATGAAGCAGCAGATCAAGTGGTAAAGCAAGGATTGGGTATCACGACCGCCATTGGAATTGGTGGAGACCCTATTATTGGGACCACAACCAAAGAGGCTGTAGAGTTGTTGATCAATGATCCTGAAACAGAAGCGGTGGTTATGATTGGTGAGATCGGTGGGCAATTAGAAGCCGATGCAGCTAATTGGTATAAGAACAGCGGAAGTAAAAAACCTATTGTTGGCTTCATCGCGGGCGAGACTGCACCTGCCGGACGCACCATGGGTCACGCAGGAGCGATTGTTGGCGGAAGCGATGATACGGCACAGGCCAAAAAGAAGATCATGAGAGCATGCGGTATTCATGTAGTAGATTCACCTGCCGAAATAGGGAAGAAGGTTGCCGAAGTAATGGGCTAATACCTTGATGATATACGTATAAGCCTCCTAACAAAGTTGGGAGGCTTTTTTTATGGCAAAGCCGAAGTGATTTCCTATATTTGAAGGTATTCAAAAACGCATAACACAATGAAATTATTAGAAGGTAAAACAGCCATTATTACAGGGGGTAGTCGCGGAATTGGGAAAGGAATTGTTGAAGTATTTGTACAACACGGGGCAAACGTCGCTTTTACATACAGCTCTTCGGCTGAAGCTGCCGAGGCTTTGGCAACAGATCTTTCCAAATCAGGTGTAAAGGTCAAAGCATATCAAAGTGATGCTGCTAATTTCGATCAATCTCAAGAGCTGGCCAATGCCGTTCTGGAGGAATTTGGAAGTATCGATATTTTGGTGAATAACGCGGGGATCACCAAGGATAACCTTCTAATGCGTATTTCTGAAGAAGACTTCGACAAGGTGATCGAAGTAAATTTGAAGTCGGTGTTTAACATGACCAAAGCCGTACAACGCGCAATGCTCAAGCAGCGTAAAGGCTCTATCATCAATATGAGCTCTGTAGTCGGGGTAAAAGGAAATGCCGGACAAACCAATTATGCTGCTTCAAAAGCCGGAATCCTTGGTTTCACAAAATCGGTTGCACTGGAATTGGGTTCTCGTGACATTCGATGTAACGCCATAGCCCCTGGTTTTATTGAAACCGAAATGACCGGAAAACTGGACGAAGCTACCGTACAGTCGTGGCGCGATGCTATTCCTTTAAAGCGAGGCGGTACACCCGCAGACATTGCGAATGCATGTGTGTTCTTGGCGAGTGATCTTTCAGCCTACGTGACAGGACAAACGTTGAATGTCGACGGGGGAATGCTTACCTAAAAGAACACCACTACCGTGCCAGGAAGAAATGAAAGCTGTCAAAAGGCATTTCTTTAAAGCGCACACCTTAAAAATTCTATGACCGCAGAAACCATACTCTATATTGTAATAGCCGCTGTGATCGCTTTGGCTGCGGCAATTTTTATGTACGGGTATAGGGTCTCGTATTCCAAGTCCTTAAAATGGATCTTTGGCATTCTTAGGTTTCTTACTATTTTTTTGATCCTGTTGCTATTGATCAACCCGAAGTTTAGAAGTGAAACCTATACGGTCGTAAAGCCAAAACTTCCTGTCCTTATTGATAATTCGAGTTCTATATCCCAATTGGACCAGTCTGCCAATGCTTCAGAGGTATTAACATTGTTTCAGGAGAACGACGCTTTGAATGACAAGTTTGATATTTCCTATTATCGCTTCGGAAGTGATTTTACCACCCTTGATTCTTTATCGTTTTCAGAAAGGAACACGAATATTTCGAAGGCACTTACCGGTGTCGATCGATTGTTCCGAAACGATATCGCCCCCATCGTATTGATCACTGATGGGAATCAAACGATTGGAAACGATTACGAATTTTCGGTCGCGACAACAAAAAGTCCAGTCTTCCCGATAGTTTTGGGTGATTCCATTACCTACACCGATCTAAAAATTGAGCAGCTCAATACCAACAGATATGCTTTTCTAAAGAATGATTTTCCTGTGGAGGCCATTCTGGTGTATAACGGGAACAGCACGTTTAATACACAATTCATTGTCTCACAAGGCACCGCTGTTGTATATAGGGAGAATGTCACTTTTTCTCAAACCGATAATTCCAAAATCATTTCTTTTACGTTACCGGCTTCCAGTGTAGGGCTTCAGAAATATACGGCACAAATAATTCCTCAGGAAGAAGAGCGCAACAAGGTGAACAACAGCAAACGCTTTGCCGTGGAAGTGATCGATCAGTCCACCAATGTACTTCTAGTAAGTAGGATTATTCATCCCGATTTGGGTGCCTTGCAAAAATCCATTACTACCAACGAACAACGAAAGGTCACTGTCAAGAAACCTGAAGCCGCTGTTTCCTTGCTAAACGATCATCAGCTGGTAGTTATTTATCAGCCCGATAGATCATTTGCATCTCTCTACCAGGAATTGGAGCGACTTCAGAAGAATGTTTGGGTGATCACCGGGATGCAAACCGATTGGAATTTTCTAAATTCTGTACAGAACAATTATAATAAGGAAGCAAGCAGCGAAGCCGAGGACGTATCCGGGATGCTTCAATCTAATTATGGCACATTTGCGGTCGAGGATATTGGCTTTGATTCGTTTAGACCTCTTACTACTTCTTTTGGCTTGTTAGAGATGAGCGTACCGCATGAAACATTGCTGGAGCAAACCATTAACGGCTTTACTACAGGAAACCCCATGCTTGCAACCTTTGAGATCAATGGTAGGAGAGGAGCTTTATGGGACGGAGAAGGATCGTGGAAGTGGCGGGCCGAGACGTATTTAGCTACGAGCGAATTTCAGGCCTTCGATCAGTTTGTAGGCAAGTTAGTGCAGTATCTCGCATCCAATAAACGGCGAAGCCGCCTCGAAGTCTCCGGTGAAACTTTTTATTACAATAATAACCCAATACGTATCACAGCACAGTATTTCGACAAGAACTTTGTTTTCGATCCTAGAGCGGCGCTCACCATAACGGTTCTAAATACAGAGACGGATGCACGTGTTACCTTCCCAATGTTGCTTCGAAATAACTTTTATGAAGTAGATCTTAATAGCTTACCGGCCGGAGAATACCAATATACAGTGCTCGTAAAAGATGAGGCGATGAGCCGAAGTGGTACTTTTACAATCTTAGATTTTAATGTAGAACAACAATTCCTCAATGCAGATGTAACAAAGCTAAGGAGGGTTGCGACTAATACCAAGGGTAGTGGGTTCTACGCTTCGGAAACTGAGAAGTTGATCGCCAACCTGTTGGCAGACGACCGTTTTCAATCCATTCAAAAAAGCGAACTAAAAGTAGTACCTTTGATCGATTGGAAATACCTGCTGGGTCTTATTGTTCTTTTGTTGGCTTCGGAATGGTTTATTCGCAAATACAACGGACTTATCTAATTTAAAACATAAAATATCTCATGGAAAAATTACCTAAAATCGGGATCCCCGTAATTATTATTGTTATTCTTTTGATCATTGTCATTGCCAAGTCGGCGGTCACTATAGGCTCAGGTGAGGCAGGTGTGCTCTACAAGACCTTTGGAGGTGGTGTGGTCACTGATGAGTCACCTTTGGGAGAAGGGTTTCATATCGTGGCTCCTTGGAACAAAGTGTATATTTATGAAGTGCGACAACAAGAGTTGTTTGAGCAAATGAAAGTGTTGTCCTCCAACGGGTTGGAGATCCAGATCGATGCCTCTGCTTGGTTTCAACCTGTATACGGCGATCTTGGAAAACTTCATCAAACCTTGGGAGAAAATTATTTACAACGTGTGATACAGCCTGCCATTCGAAGTGCAGCACGTAGTGTGGTAGGACGCTACACTCCGGAACAGCTTTACAGTAGCAAGCGTGATGTGATTCAAGATGAGATCTTTGCGGAAACCAAGAAGATCTTGGACAATCAATTTGTACAATTAAATGAAGTATTGGTAAGAGATGTTACCTTGCCTGCGACTATCAAGGACGCTATTGAGCGCAAATTAAAGCAGGAACAGGAATCTTTGGAATATGAGTTTCGTCTGGTAACAGCAGCCAAAGAGGCCGAGAAAGTAATCATTGAAGCGCAAGGTAAGGCAGATGCGAATCGCATTCTAAGTGCCTCATTAACCGATAAGATCCTTCAGGATAAAGGAATTGAAGCAACCTTGGAGCTGGCCAAATCCCCCAATGCGAAAGTGGTGGTGGTTGGTTCCGGCGAAAGTGGTCTGCCACTGATCTTGGGAAATAATTAATAGAAAGAGCTTGTCTTTTTATCAAACCGCTTCAGAACTGGGGCGGTTTTTTATTTTCGCTTCCACAAAGTAAAGATAAGGAATGCAGATACGCCCGCAATCAAAATAAGAATGGCCGCTCCCATGGTATTTCCGTAGATCACATAGCCGGTCGCGAACAAGGATACATACACAAACAAGATGCCTAACAGCATGGAAGCAAGATCTCGCGTGAATACATCTTTTGTGTTCTTGAGAGGAATGTTCTTTTCTTCTGCGATCTTCTTAAAAGGGCTCCATCCTTTTCCATAAGGCGTAATTGCATTATAGAAACTAGCCAGTGTTTGGGTGTCTGTAGGCCTCGTTAGCAGCGTTACAGTGATCCAGCTTACGGTGGTGACGGCGACACCAATCACAAGTTTCTCATGATCTTCCAACCCAAGCTCTACGAATTCAAAAACAAGGGCCATAACAAAGGAAACGACCATGCCGGTAATCTCGCTGTACGCATTCACGCGCCACCAGAACCATCTTAGGATAAAGATCAGCCCTGTGCCGGCTCCAATTTGTAATAAGATCTGAAAAGTGCTAAGAGCGCTACTTAACGCTAACGCAAGCAATGCGGCAAAAGCCATTAGCAACACTGTAGAAATCCTTCCAATAGCTACGAGTTCTTTTTCTGAAGCTTCCGGTTTTATAAATCGCTTATAGAAATCTAATGAAATATATGAAGACCCCCAATTAAGGTGTGTAGAGATGGTACTCATAAAGGCAGCGATCAGGGAGGCAACTACCAAACCTAATAATCCTGCGGGAAGGTTGGTCAACATTGCCGGATAGCCTAGGTCATGTCCCAAAACCGCATTCGGGAATTCATTTCCTATATCGGAAAGCTGCGGATAAAGCACCAGTGACGCCAAAGCAATGATGATCCATGGCCAAGGGCGAAGCGCATAATGGGCCACGTTAAAAAGCAAAGTAGCACCTATGGCATTCTTTTCGTCTTTTGCCGAAAGCATTCGTTGCGCAATGTAACCTCCTCCACCGGGTTCGGCACCGGGATACCACACGCTCCACCATTGTACGGCAATAGGAATAATCAATAAAATTAAAATCGATTTTGTATCGCTAAAATCGGGTAAGAAATTAAGTTTTCCCACAACATTTTCATGCGCCAATAAATTATTAAGCCCGCCTATCTCCGGCATAGATACAATGTAGTAGGCAGCCCATACCGAGCCTATCATTGCTATGATGAATTGAAGAAAGTCTGTGAATATGACACCCCGCAATCCGCCAATAGAACTATACAATACCGTTACAATAGAGGCATACAAGACACATTCCCAAGGTGCAAGATCGAACATAATACCTCCAATCTTGATCGCTGCCAAACATACGGAGGCCATGATCATCACATTAAAGAATACACCCAAATAGAGAGCTCTGAAACCTCGCAGAAACGCAGCTTCTTTGCCGCTGTAGCGCAGCTCGTAGAATTGGAGATCGGTGAGTACCTTAGAGCGTCGCCACAATTTGGCATACACAAATACCGTTAACATTCCTGTGATCAAAAAGGTCCACCACACCCAATTGCCGGAGACGCCATTTTGGCGTACAATATCGGTTACCAAATTAGGCGTATCCGCAGAGAAGGTGGTGGCTACCATGGAGATCCCTAATAACCACCACGGCATATTTCTACCCGACAAAAAGAATTCTTGGGTATCCTTTCCCGAACGTTTCGCAACGACAATCCCAATCAATAAGAAAATAGCGAAGAATGAAACGATAAGGATCCAATCGAGGGATGCTAACTGCATATTAGTATACTTTTAAAGCTTTGGCCTGCCCAACCCAATTATCCCGTTCAATCCTGCCGGGGAAGAAATCAATGAGCTCTGTTATGGTACGGATATCCTCGTCCTCCAATCTGCTTATCTGCTCGAAAGTATAGATCCCAATCTCGTTTAGTTTTTGCTCAATATAAGGACCAATGCCATTGATTTTGGTCAGATCGTTTCGTTCCGAAGCATCTGCATATCCAAAATTGTCGAAATTAAGCTCAGGCACCGTTTTGGTATAGGTAACATAACTTGTGCGTGCCTTTTCCATGATCTTTTCGGGAGCAGGGGCAGCTGCCGAAGTAGCAGCCATTTTATTCTCTTCCTGTGTTTCCTTGACAACTTCAATGATTTTCGGACGAATTTCAGTGAATATAGTATCTATATCATGCACGTTGGAATGGGTTCGGAGGGCATTAACCTCCTTTTTCAAGCGATTTATCGTTCTTCGATACTTCGATTTATTTAGCCACCAAGACGCAAAATAACCAATAAGAAAGGTACTTAACATTAGGATAAAGATCCCGCTATAAGTCGGTAATTGGTTTAAGAATTCGCCCGTGTCTGTCATTTGTCTAAATAAAATTTTACTTCAACCCTTCGGTTGGCATCCCTACCTGCATCACTTCGGTTGGTATCGAGAGGTTCTGCTTCGCCTTTGGAAACAGCTTTAATTTTAGTAGGACTAATATCGCCTTTATTTATTAAATACCAACGTACTTGACGCGCATATTGGAGCCCTAGAATATAATTATCATTAGCATTTCCAACATTATCGGTATGCCCAACCACTTCGATTCGAATGTCGGGATTCTGTTTTACAATGGCAACTACTTCAGCAAGAAGCGTTCGCAAATTTTCGTTTACTAAGATTCCGGTGGTAGTAAAATTAGGATATGCGATCCTGCTTTCAGGAATTTTACTTGTAAGTTCTTTTATACGAGCCGTATCTAAGGGTTTAAAGAAAAAGGTAAAGCTATTGCTAAATGAATTGTTCGCATCAAATTCTATCGATTTGATGTGCGGCTTAATAACAATTCTTTCTGAAGGAATGCCTGTTTTAATTAAAATTTCTTTCAATTGTTGTCCTCGCTGAATACCTAAGTTAGGCGACTGTATGTCTTCTGAAGCACTATATTGAGAAGAAATATGAATCTCTCTATTGGGATGCTCCAAAAAGTAGGTATTCAATTTATATTTAAAATCAACAGCGCTTTGGGGAATCTTTAAAACTGCACTGTTCTTGGTGATGGTAATACCTTCCGGGAATAAGAAAATGATATCCCCTTCATTAGAGATCGCCTTTAAACCCGACGGAGCTTCCGAAATTTCCTTTAGATTTTCCTGTGTTACGAAAATGGAATCTTTAATGGACTGTATGGGCAGGATGGAATCTCCCTCTTCATACAAATCATTGGAGATGCCGTTATTTGCGTTTTGTTGCTGAGTAGAGGTTGTGTTCAAGTTCGCCTTAGCGGTTTCTTTACCCGGCTGCAGCCAGAAATACAACCACAATCCAAAGAACGACCACACCAAAAAGACAGCAAAGGCTATTAAAAAATTTTTCATTTCGGGGGTGAGGTCTGTATTACAACGGATTATGGTTACTAATGGGTCTTAAACAAATCTATAAAAATTAATCGGCTTTATTTTTATAAACATTCACATCTTTTTCAACGAATTTTGAACAAAATTTTATCTATATTTGTTCCTAACAATGAGAAATCAAAATGTACATCATCATATCACGGTCTTCGCTCACGCGAGGTGATATGGTATTTGTAACTTTTAACAATATCCAAAAACCCGTTTGAGCAGATCAAACGGGTTTTTTTATGCCCTATACGCAAGGAATGTTATAAACAGAAAAAAAGTAGAGATGAAAAAACTAAAAATTGCGATTCAAAAGTCCGGACGACTTCACGACGAATCGATTGCGCTGCTAAAAGATTGTGGAATCGCTATAGACAACGGAAGGGACCAACTTAAAGCACCGGCCAAGAATTTCCCTTTGGAGATCTATTATTTACGCAACGGTGATATCCCGCAGTACCTTATCGATGGGGTTGTCGATTGTGCTATCATTGGTGAAAATTTATTAGTCGAGAAAGGGAATGGCATTCGTATCGCAGAACGGCTGGGCTTTTCTAAATGCCGTGTATCTCTGGCTGTGGCGAAGATTTTTGAATACGATTGTATTGAGGATCTTCACGGAAAACGAATAGCAACTTCTTACCCGGTCACTACGCAACGCTATTTACAGGAAAGGGGTATTGAGGCCGAATTACATATTATTAACGGAAGTGTGGAAATAGCACCCAACATCGGATTGGCAGATGCTATTTGCGATATTGTTAGCAGCGGTAGTACCTTATTCAAGAACAATCTAAAGGAGGTGGAAGTCATTCTTAAGAGCGAGGCAGTCTTAGCAGCTTCCCCAAGAATCGATAGCGATTCGCTGGAAATTCTAAAAAAAGTACAATTTAGGATACAGTCGGTATTAAAAGGACGGGACTTTCGCTATGTACTTTTAAATGCACCTAACGACAGGATTGAAGCGATTACAAAGATACTTCCGGGAATAAAGAGTCCAACCATCCTTCCGTTGGTAGATACCGGGTGGAGTAGTATACATTCGGTGGTAAACCAAGAGGTTTTTTGGGATGTGATCGAAGAGTTGAAATTGGCCGGAGCAGAAGGTATTCTGGTATGTCCCATCGAAAAAATGATATCGTGATGAAACATTTTTATAACCCGCCACAACAGCAATGGGATTCCATTTTGGAGCGTCCCGCACAAGCTCAAAAGGAGATCGAACTTACGGTGTCTGAAATTTTTTCTGAAATAAAATCCAAAGGGGATATTGCCGTGAAGCGATATACACAACTCTTTGACGGTGTTGAATGCGAGACATTTCGTGTATCTGAAGAACGTATCACCCAGTCGGAACGACATATTTCACCTCAACTTAAAGAGGCGATCGCATTGGCCAAGACGAATATTACTAAATTCCATGCGGCGCAAAAGACTGAAAGGATTTTCGTAGAAACCTGCCCCGGTGTTAGTTGTTGGCAAGAAAAAAGAGCCATTGAAAAAGTGGGGCTCTATATTCCCGGTGGATCGGCGCCCTTATTCTCTACCATTCTCATGTTGGCGGTGCCGGCGGTCCTTGCCGGCTGTAAACAGATCGTTCTGTGCACGCCCCCAAATAAGCAAGGGGAAGTCCATCCGGCAATCCTCTACACGGCCGGGTTGTGTGGTATTTCAGAGATCTTCACCGTTGGGGGTATCCAGGCGATTGGAGCAATGACCTTTGGAACCGATACAATCCCGAACGTCTACAAGATTTTCGGGCCCGGAAATCAGTATGTCACTGCAGCCAAACAGATGGCTACATCTTTTGGTATCGCTATCGATATGCCTGCCGGTCCAAGCGAGCTGCTGGTTTTTGCAGACCAAACTGCAAATCCATCTTTCGTTGCAGCAGACCTACTTAGTCAAGCCGAACATGGGGCTGACAGTCAGGTGGTTTTGGTAACCACATCTCAAGCCGTTATGGAGCAGGTCGAAGAAGCGGTGACCTTGCAGTTGGCGGCTTTGCCTAGAAAAGCAATTGCCTTGAAAGCCCTTGAGAACTCAAAACTTATCTTAGTGGATTCTAATGAGAATGCACTTCAATTGATTAATCGGTATAGTCCTGAGCATTTTATAGTCATTGCCGAAGACGAGACATTCTTTATACAGAACATCATGAATGCCGGTTCGGTTTTTATTGGTAACTATACACCGGAAAGTGCAGGAGACTATGCTTCAGGGACCAACCATACACTTCCCACTAATGGCTATGCCAGACAATACAGTGGTGTCAACCTCGATAGTTTCTACAAGAGCATGACCTTTCAGAAAATCTCTAAGGAAGGGATTAAGGTGCTTGGGAGTGCCATTGAAGAAATGGCTGCAGCAGAAGGCCTTCAGGCGCATAAGAACGCGGTAACTATCCGTTTAAAATCTTTGGAAGATGAGAGATAATTTTGATATAACGCGTCTTCTACGCTCTAATGTCGCTGGATTAGAGCCCTACCGGTCTGCGAGAGATGAATGTAAAGGAGCAAGCAAACAGATGGTTTTTTTGGACGCCAACGAAAATCCTTACCCCAATGGCGTAAATCGTTATCCCGATCCACGACAAAAAGACCTGAAGGAGGTTTTGTCTCGGTTAAAGGGTGTGGATACTAATAAAATGCTCTTGGGGAACGGAAGTGATGAAGTATTGGATTTGCTCTTTAGGGCATTCTGTGAACCAAGGGTCGACAACATAATTATAGTGCCTCCCACTTACGGAATGTATAAGGTGTTAGCAGGAATTAATGATATTGAGAACAGGGAAGTGCTGTTGTCTGCAAATTTTGAACTTCGCGTACAGGAAATCATGGCGGCTCAGGATACTCGGTCTAAACTATTGTTCTTGTGTTCTCCAAATAACCCTACCGGAAATAGTTTTTCTGAAGAAAGTATTCTTCAGCTATTGAAATCCTTTAATGGTCTGGTAGTGATCGATGAAGCTTATATCGACTTTTCTGAAAAGGAAAGTTGGTTGAAAAAACTTGATGCGTTTCCAAACTTGGTGATCGTGCAAACCCTCTCCAAAGCGTATGGCTTGGCCGGAATTCGATTAGGAATGTGTTATGCTTCCGAAGCGATCATAACCATATTAAATAAAATAAAACCACCGTATAATGTCAATGAACTCACCCAAGAACGCGCCAAGGATCGCTTACTTGAAACAAATAAAGTAGATTTTGAAATCAGCTGTCTTTTAGAATATAAGAATGATTTATATAAACAATTACTTAAAGTTCACTTTGTGAATCAGGTCTATACATCTGATGCTAATTTTATTCTTATTAAAGTCGATGATGCGCCCGGGCGATATAAACAATTAATCGATGCCGGGATCGTAGTGCGTGATAGAAGTACCCAGCCACTATGTGAAAATACGTTGCGTATTACCGTGGGAACACAGGCCGAAAACGAACACTTTATTACCGTAATAAAAACCTTGTAAGATGAAAAAGAGAGTATTATTTATAGATCGTGATGGAACCATCATTAAAGAGACGAAAGATGAACAGATCGATGCGTTTGATAAAATGATCTTTTATCCGAAGGTTTTTAGCGGATTGGGACGTATTGCCAAAGAGCTGGACTATGAACTTGTAATGATCACAAATCAGGATGGACTAGGCACGGAAGCCTTTCCGGAACATACTTTTTGGCCGGTGCATGACTTTATTATGAAATCTTTTGAAAATGAAGGTGTAATCTTTAGTAAGGTCTTTATTGATCGCACTTTTCCACAGGAAAATGCCAATACACGAAAACCGGCTACAGGACTGCTAACCGATTATTTTTCAAAGAATTACGATCTTGCGCATTCGTTTGTGATAGGGGACCGTTTAACCGATATTGAGTTGGCAAAGAACTTGGGTGCAAAAGGCATCTTTATAAATGATGAGACCAATCTTGGTACGACAGAGATTACAGTAGGACGAGAAGCGCTGGATCCGTATATCGCTTTGGAAAGCAATGATTGGGAGCAGATATATACATTCTTGCTTCAAAAGGATCGTACCGCAGCCTTGAATCGAACCACCAATGAAACAAAGATTACTATTGAACTCAACTTAGACGGAACCGGAAAGAGCATCATCAATACCGGCTTGCCATTTTTCGACCACATGCTGGATCAATTGGCGCGTCATGGTCAGATGGACCTTACTATTCAAGTGAATGGAGATCTTGAGATTGATGAACACCACACCATTGAAGATACTGCCATAACGTTAGGCGAGGTTTTCTCAGAAGCATTACGCACTAAGCTGGGTATTGAACGATACGGATTTTGTCTTCCTATGGACGATTGTTTGGCGCAAGTAGCAATCGATTTTGGAGGAAGGAATTGGCTGGTATGGGATGCCGAATTCAAGAGAGAAATGATCGGGCAAGTACCTACAGAGATGTTCTTTCATTTCTTTAAATCGTTTAGCGACGGAGCCAAAGCGAATCTTAACATTAAGGCCGAAGGTACCAATGAACACCACAAGATAGAGGCGATCTTCAAGGCATTTGCCAAAGCGATCAAGGCTGCCGTAAAAAGAGATACAGAAAAAATGATAGTACCATCAACTAAAGGAATGCTTTAATATGAAAGTTGTCATTATAGATTATGGAACAGGAAACATTCAAAGTCTTCAATTCGCGTTGAAGCGGTTGGGCGTGGAAGCTGTTCTCACCACAGAAGCGAACGAGATACGTAAAGCCGATAAAGTATTTTTTCCCGGAGTAGGAGCCGCAGGGAGTGCTATGGATAAACTTCGGCTTAGCGGATTGGATAAAGTAATTCCCGCACTAACCCAACCTGTCTTGGGTATTTGTTTAGGAATGCAGTTGCTCTGTGCAGCTTCGGAAGAAGGCAATACCACCGGTTTGGGCATTTTTTCAGAGAACGTAATAAGATTCCCTAGTACTGTAAAAGTACCTCAGATGGGGTGGAATACCCTTCACAGATTAAAGGGAAGATTGTTCCAAGGCATACCCGAAAATGAGTTTATGTACCTTGTGCACAGTTATTATGTGCCCCATTGCGAATCCGCCACCGCACTAACTCAGTATGGTGTCGAATACGCTGCGGCCATTAAAAAAAATAATTTTTACGGGGTACAGTTTCACCCCGAAAAAAGCGCAAAGGCCGGGGCACAGCTTTTAGATAATTTCTTAAGATTATAATATGAGAATCATACCTGCAATTGATATTATCGACGGTAAGTGTGTACGCCTCTCCAAAGGTGATTACACTACCAAAAAGATCTACAACGAACATCCCTTGGAAGTGGCAAAGCAGTTTGAAGCACACGGGATAAGATACCTGCACCTTGTTGATCTGGACGGAGCAAAAAGTAAACATATCGTAAATCACCGTACTTTAGAAGAGATCGCGACCAAGACCTCGCTGTCGATCGATTTTGGAGGAGGTTTAAAAACCGATGAGGATGTGAAGATCGCCTTTAACAGTGGTGCTTCGCAAATAACCGGTGGAAGCATAGCCGTAAAAGACCCTCAACTGTTCTTGGAATGGTTGCGTTTGTATGGAGATCAACGTGTAATTCTGGGAGCCGATGCGCTGAATGAGCAAATAGCCATCAACGGTTGGCAGGAAGCTTCGGGAGAAGAAGTGGTGCCTTTTATTCAGAAATACAATACTGAAGGTATCCGGTACGTGATCTGTACGGATATTAGTAAAGACGGGATGTTAGCCGGGCCTTCTTTTTCCTTATACCGAAAGATCCTTGCAGCAACGCCACAGATACAATTGATAGCTTCCGGAGGCATTAGTACCTTCGACGACCTTCCGAAATTGTCAGAAATAGGCTGTGAGGGGGCTATTTTGGGTAAAGCTATTTATGAAGGACGTATCACGCTATCACAATTAGAAACCTATTTACAATGCTAACAAAACGAATTATACCCTGTTTAGATATAAAGAACGGACGCACGGTCAAAGGGATTAATTTTGTCAATTTAAGGGACGCCGGTGATCCTGTGGAGTTGGCGACACTGTATTCTGAAAGTGGGGCCGATGAGCTTGTTTTTCTCGATATTTCAGCCACTGAAGAAGCACGAAAGACGCTAGCAGCTCTGGTTTTGCGTATTGCTGAAGCGATCAACATTCCATTTACGGTGGGTGGCGGCATTACATCGGTGGAAGACGTTCGGTTACTCTTGCGTAATGGTGCCGATAAGATCGCTGTGAACTCTTCCGCAGTAAAAAATCCAAAATTGGTTTCGGAGCTTGCCGGTGTGTACGGCTCTCAATGTATAACGGTAGCAATCGATGCCAAACGAGTTAACGGACAATGGAAAGTTCACTTAGTAGGGGGTAAGGTAGCGACAGAACTTGATCTATTTGAATGGGCCAAAAATGTCGAAGAACTGGGAGCCGGTGAGATTTTGTTCACCTCCATGGAACATGACGGCACAAAAAATGGATTTGCGAATGAAGTGTTAGCGGCACTTTCCAATAGTGTACATATTCCTATTATAGCTTCGGGAGGTGCGGGTAACATTCATCATTTTAGAGACACATTTCTGTTAGGAAAAGCAGATGCCGCCTTAGCCGCCAGTGTGTTTCATTTTAAGGAAATAGAGATCATGGCATTAAAAGAAGCGTTGCGGGATGCCGGTATTCCAATGCGCTTATAAACATAGCGATATGAAAATAGATTTTCAAAAATACAAAGACGGACTTGTTCCTGCGATTGTGCAGGATGTTAATACACAGCGGGTTTTAATGTTGGGCTTTATGAATGAGAATGCCTACGAAGAAACCATGCGGTTAGGGCAGGTAACTTTTTACAGCAGAAGTAAAAAGCGGTTGTGGACCAAAGGAGAGGAATCGGGTAATTACTTAGAACTTGTTTCGATGACGCCGGATTGTGATGCCGACACCTTATTGATTCAGGTGCGTCCTATAGGTCCGGTTTGTCATACAGGAGCCGATACTTGTTGGGGAGCCGAAAACTCGACTACATTCGGATTCTTAAGTGCATTGGAAGGAATCATTGAAGACCGAAAAGAAAACGTAGATAAGGAAGACTCGTACGTATCGAGTTTGTTTCGGAGCGGAATCAATAAAATAGCACAAAAAGTGGGAGAGGAAGCTGTGGAAGTAGTGATCGAGGCAAAAGATGATGATGATCGTGCTTTTTTAAATGAAGGAGCCGATCTTTTATTTCACTATCTTATATTACTTAAGGCAAAAGGGTTTGGACTGAAAGATATAGAAGAAACCCTAAAAAAGCGACATTTGTAAATGCGATTGTTTTCCTATCTTTAAAAAGATAAATTTTTTGATATGGCCGCTAAGCGTAAACGCAAGATTAGGATCCCGAAAGTAAAACCGAGAAAAGTACAGAATTCCGCTCCCGGAACGGTTACATATACGGGTAAGAAGCAGGCCCTGATCACCAAGTTAGAGATCATTGATTATTCCAGGGATCATTACAACAAGATAGACACATCCGATGTGGAGATCGCGTTCAAGTTCAAGGGTACGGATCATGTTACTTGGATCAATGTGAACGGCTTGAACAATACCGACGAGATCGAGCGATTGGGAAATTACTACAATCTGCACCCGCTTATACAGGAAGATATCGTTACTACTAATCAGCGACCAAAGATCGACGAGTACGAAGATTATCTCTTTATTGTATTTAAAATGCTTCATTATACCGATGATGGAGAATTTATAAATGAACATGTAAGTATGGTGATTGGAAGGGATTATGTAGTGACCTTTCAAGAAGCAGACGGGGATGTCTTTGACGGTGTGCGCGAACGTCTCGAAAATGGCAAGGGTCGAATTCGGTCCTCGGGGGCCGATTATTTGATGTTTGCGTTGCTTGATGCCGTAGTCGACAATTACTTTAGCGTGATAGAATATTTAAGCGGAAAGATAGAAGATCTGGAAGATCTACTTTTTGAATCGAAGATAGAAGATGATATTACCCAAGATATTCAAGATCTTAAAAAGGAAATACTTCGTATTCGCAGAGCTGTTGTTCCGTTACGAGAGGTCATTAACCGATTGGAAAAGACAGATACGCATTTGATAGAAGATCGCACACAAAACTACATTCGCGACCTTTACGACCATATTATACAGGTAAGTGAAAGTGTGGATATCTATCGTGAAATGATCTGGGGACTCATGGATATGTATATGACGACCATTAGTAATAAAATGAACGAAGTGATGAAGGTATTAACCATTATGGCTTCCATTTTTATTCCATTAACCTTTATGGCAGGTATCTACGGTATGAATTTTGAGCACATGCCCGAACTTCATTTCAGGTATGGTTATTATTATTTATGGGCAGCGATGATCCTTGTATTTATAGGGATGCTTTATTATTTTAAGCGAAAAAAATGGTTGTAAAAAAAGGCTGAAAACGCGTTCCAGCCTTTTTTGTATAAGAATTCGAGTCTTTTATCGCAACCACCCTTTTTGGGCTGCACCCTTACTATAATAATATAAAAAGATGGCTACTATTATAACTAATAACGGCATGACCACAGCGCCTGTACCATAGACATCCATAGCCGCAGTTGCCAAAAGCCAGTACAGCATCTGAACCAATACGGCGACCAACGAGATTAAGAACATGGGAATGGCCCATCGCTTTCGAATCAAAAGAAAGAGACTCCCTAGCAGCCCTCCAAAAACAGCCGTGGCAAACACGGCGGTATACCAAGATGGCAAACTGTCTACAAGCGCAATCTGTTCTACAGTCATTGCTTGTTGTAGTTCTTCTTTCATCAAACTCATGGAGAGAAATTGGAAAACACCCATGCAGTTCCAAATAAGGGCGATGATCGCAATGATCCAAAAGCCGGTGTTGGGTTTGGTTGGAGTAGTCATAATCAATTGGTTTAAAGGTTGAACCTTATAAATGTACATATTTTAATTTATCTTTATATTTCAAAAAGAATTAGATGAGTCCAACGGTACCAAAAGAGGTCTTTACATTTCTCGCCCAATTAAAGGAAAACAATCATCGGGATTGGATGCAGGAGCACAAAAAGGAATACCAACGCAATGAACAAGCCTTAAAAAAGTTCTATGCTTCGGTTGCGGAAGGGTTGAACAAGAACGATGAGATCGCAAAAACAAAAATTTTTCGTATCAATCGCGATATCCGCTTCAGTAATGATAAAACGCCATACAATGTGCACCGCAGTGTAAGCTTCAGCAGAGCTGGAGATAACAGGCGCGGTGGATATTATTTACGGTTGGAACCCGGAAACTCGTTGATGGCAGGAGGTTTTTTTGATCCAAATGCGAGTGATCTATTACGCATTCGTAAAGAATTTGAAATGGATGCTTCAGAAATACGCAAGATCCTTCAGCAAAAGGACTTTAGTAAAGCGTTTGGAGGTTTTAATCAGGAATACGCTGTAAAGACCGCTCCAAAAGGCTTCAGTAAAGACGATCCCAATATAGATCTTATACGCTTGAAAAGTTATTTCGTCACGCATTCTTTTTCAGACGATGAGGTATTTGCAACAGATTTCAAAGAAAATGTACTGTATCATTACGGTCTGTTACGCCCTTATTTCAATTATATGAGCGACGTACTAACTACCGACCTCAATGGAGTTTCTTTACTTTAGGTAGAATTAAACCAAAAATTACTTGCAATTATAAGTTAATTGGCTTATTATTGCTAAATATAAGTTTAAAAGCTTATTATTTGTTTATATAAGTGTAATACCTTTTCATATGAAGGGAATAGCCATACTTAGCGGAGATCTTATTAATTCCTCCAAATATCCCAAGGGAACGCTCATTGAGGTGATCGCTGCTATCAAAACGGTTTTTTTATCCTTAGAAACACAATATCCACAATCGGGTATTTCCTTCTCTATATATCGGGGCGACAGTTTTCAAGGAGCCATAGAACAGCCGGAACTGGCATTGGCCGTAGCTTTACAACTTAAAGCGGGAGTAAATATGTATACTGCGGAAAAGCTTTCGAAAAAAGCAAAATCACCGGTGGCCGATCTTCGTATCGCCATAGGAATAGGGGAGGCCGATTATCAAAAAGGATCGCTAGCCGAAAGTAACGGGCCGGCATTTCAGTACTCCGGAAGAACCCTGGATGCTATGAAGGCCGAAGGAGTGAAAATGGCATTGACCACAGCATATCCCGATATCAACGATGAGTTTAAGGTAAGTTTAAAACTACTGGATTCCATAACAAATCGGTGGTCAACAGCCTCGGCAGAAGTAGTATTTTATTTACTGAAAGGGCTTACAGAACAACAAATCGCCAACGAACTTGACCGAAGCCAAGCTGCCATACATTTACGCAAAAAAGCCGCAGGTTGGGACGAGATCCAATTGCTTTTACAGCGATACCAACAGGTTACTAAAAAGTACTTCTCATGAATCCTCAACTTATTCTTGCATTACAACTATTACTTGCCCATGTGATCACCGATTTCGTTTTACAGTCGGGTACATTGATACAACAAAAACGTTTAAAAAAAGCAAAAGCACCCTTTTTATATGTACATGCCTTCTTGGCGGGCGCGATCACATATCTGCTATTACAAGATTGGTCTTTATGGTATGTGGCTCTCTTAATTAGTGTCACTCATTTTTTTATAGACCTTTGGAAATTGCACCAAAAGGAAGATTCCCTTTCCTACTTTGTGATAGACCAAATCTTACACTTGGTGGTACTGCTTTTTGTTTGGCTTTGGCTCACAGCTTCCTTTTCAAAGGTTGTTCCCTTTATCGAAGACTTTTTTACTTCAACACATGTATTGGTGATTGTTACAGGATATCTTATTGTGATCTATCCCGTTGGATTCCTTATTGGGAAAGCAACCCAACGCTGGCAGGAAGAGATTGCCAAAGAAGGGGAGCGCACCAGTCTTGAGAAAGCAGGACGATACATTGGAATTTTTGAACGAATTCTTGTACTCACCTTTATCCTAAGCGATAATTTTTCGGCTATCGGATTTTTGATCGCGGCAAAATCTATTCTAAGATTTAGTGATAAAAATAAGAGCGGCGCCCGAAAACAAACCGAATACGTCCTTATAGGAACGCTCATGAGTTTCGCCCTAACGATTATTATAGGATTTCTAATGCGCGTACTCGTACTCTAACAACTGAATATTACTTTTTAAGCGCTCTTTTACGATATTCATCATTCGTTTATTCAAAGCTGAAGAATTCTGGATATAACTTTCGTATTCTGCTAAGGTGAATTGTCCAATGATAATCCCTTTTAAAGAATTCCTGAATTTCATGTCCTTGTGAATGGCATTTTCAATATAATCCAGTCTTTTTTCAATAGAAAGGTCGTAGAAGACCCGCTTGTGTTTTTGAACATAATTTTTAAAAACAGCCACCAATAGATCGTTCTGAAGCTTGGCTACAGGACGCAAGGTGTTGTTTTGAAAATATTCGTCGGGGGACATTCCGGGTAAGACCTGAGCCGATTTGATTAAAGGGCGTAATTGCAGCAGGGCGGCATCGCGAGGTTCCATAGAAATTGGGTTTTATTAAAAATAAGGATTGTTTTGTAGCTATTTTCTGAAAAAAGCCATAGTTATAAACGTGGTTTTCAACAATTTTCGAGTTAAAGTAATCTTAATCAGCTACCCATTTTACAAGGGTTTCCATACATTTAAAATAAAAACATGGCTACAGTGACCTCACTCAATCCGTATTCAGGAGAAAAAATTGAAACGCATAAGAAGCATACTAAAACTGAAATTGCCTCAATACTCAAAAAAGCAAATGATCGATTCTATTCGTGGCGGGAAACGTCAATCGAAGAACGAAAAAAACTGCTGCACGCCGCTGCAAGCGAACTAAAGAAGAATGCCGATGAATATGCTGAAATGATTACCAGGGAAATGGGGAAACCTATTTCTCAAGCTACTGCTGAAGTCGAAAAGTGTGCCTGGGTCTGCGAATATTATGCCGAAACTGCTGAAAAGCACCTAGCGAATGAGATCATTAAAACAGATGCTGAAAAAAGTTATGTGTCCTATGAACCTTTAGGTGTAATACTTGCCATAATGCCATGGAACTACCCTTTCTGGCAAGTCTTCCGATTTGCCGCTCCTGCACTCATGGCCGGCAATGTACCGGTATTGAAACATGCTTCCAATGTGTTTGGCAGTGCCTTGAATATTGAAAAGGTATTTCAACGAGCAGGATATCCCAATCACTGTTTTTCCACCTTACTGGTGGGGAGTGATGCCATAGAAGATATTATTGAAAATCCTATTGTTAAAGCAGTCACGCTTACCGGTAGTGGCCCGGCCGGAGCGGCGGTCGCAGCAACGGCCGGAAAACACATTAAAAAGACAGTGCTGGAACTGGGAGGCAACAACAGTCTTGTCGTTTTAAAGGATTGTGACATGGAAGCTACCCTTAACAGTTGTGTTCAGGCGCGCTTTCAGAATACGGGACAAAGCTGTATCGCAGGCAAGCGACTGTTGGTAGACGCATCTATTGCTGAAGAGTTTATCGAAAAATTACTTGTTAAAGTAAGGGAACTCAAAAGTGGTGACCCTACGAACCAAGAAACCTATATTGGGACTTTAGCTCGGGAGGATCTGGCTAAAGACTTAGAAACGCAGGTAAATGACTCCCTTGATGCAGGCGCGCAACTTAGAATTGGCGGGAAACGGCAAGGTGCCTATTTCGAGCCAACCGTACTTTCGAATGTTACCCCAAAGATGACAGTATTTAAAGAAGAAACATTTGGTCCTGTTTTGGCAGTGACTACATTTGATTCAATCGATGAAGCGATCGAACTTTCCAATAATTCAAAATTCGGATTGGGGGTTTCTGTATTCACCAAAAATGTTGAAGCCGCCGAAAAACTCGCATACCGATTTGATGAGGGTGCCGTCTTTATCAATGAATTGGTGAAGAGTGACCCTAGACTGCCTTTTGGAGGTGTTAAAGAGAGTGGCTATGGCAGAGAACTCAGTGAGCATGGGATTCGTGAGTTTGTCAATAGAAAAACGATCTATATTAATAAATAAAAAAAGCCTCACGTAAAAGTGAGGCTTTAAATTGTCATTTGCTACAAATTAAGCCTTGCTCAAGAAGGCTTCTTTTGATTGGATGGCAGGTTTTTCCAACTCATTCTTGTCTAAAAAATTCATAAACTTTTCGCCTTCCTTTTTCATGATGTTTTCATAGCGTTCCTTCGCTGCTTCAAAATCTTCGGAAATGAGTTCGAAGTTCTGTTTTAAAGCTCCCGAAACACGATCGTAACTAGTGGCCACGTTGCTGTAAAGTGTACCCATGCGCTCTCTAAGTTCAGGCTCGGCAGACGCCACATAATTGTCTCCGGTGGTAATTACAAGGTCTTTCCGAAGCGATTCCAATGCATCGTATAATTTTTGTGCGTCTTTTTTTCCTTTGGGATGATTGGCAATAACATCTTGTGCTTTGTCTTGGGTGGCCGTGATCTCATGTACCATATAGGCGAGATCTTCCACCATCGTATACAGCGTATTGGTAAGCGCTTCCTGCTCTTTGCGTTCTGCCATAGTACCTAGAGAGTTTTCATCATAGGCCACTTCAATAGTATGTGAATAGGTATCCATACCTTTGGTAAGTACAACCTTATACTTTCCGGCAGGAACTCTTGGCGCTGTAAACCCTCCAAACGAAAGTGTTTTACCTTCGGCCATTTTAGGAGCCACTGTATTGAAGCCCCAATTTACCACGTTAATCCCTTTTGATTTTCCGGGTGACAGCGTTGTAATGGTATTTCCTTCCATATCTTGAACTTCCATGGTCATTTTTCCGAAGGTATGTCGCTTCTGAAGATAGTATACGATGCGTGCCGCGGTACTTTTGTTAGCGCCTACAAATTGTGTTTCTGCGCCGAAACTACCGGAGAATCCACTGTCTTCAGTCATAGTGAACGGCTCGGTTTTAAAGAAATGTACATCTTTTGCCAACACCGTTTGATCCAACTCTCGCAGCGGACTGATATCATCAATAATAATCACGCCCCGACCGTGGGTACCCATTACAGGATCGTTGGTTTGTTTCTGAAGATCGATAAAATGAACCGCTACCGGAGGCATATTGTTTGTAAAATGCGACCAGTTTTTTCCGCCGTCTATAGTAACATAAAGACCCATTTCGGTACCTAAGAAAAGCAGGTCCTCATTTTTATAATCTTCTTGAATGTTTCGCACAAAAGCATTTTCTTGAATATCATCACTGATAATAGATTTCCAAGTTTTTCCGAAGTCTGTGGTCTTTAAAGCATAAGGTTTCATGTCGCCGGTAGTATGGCCATCGAAGACAGCATAGGCTGTCCCTTTACCATGAACACTTGCCTCAATATGATAGACCCATGTATTTGCCGGTATCCCGGTAAGATTTGGCGTGACATTGTTCCAGTTCTTTCCACCATCGGTGGTTACCTGTACATTACCGTCGTCCGTTCCAACCCACAGGATATTCTGGTCCAAAGGCGATTCTGCAATGGTAAAGATGGTCGTGTGATTCTCTGCACCGCTGTTGTCTACGGAAAGCCCTCCGGATTTTGCCTGATCCTGCTTTTTTGGATCGTTCGTGGTGAGATCGGGTGAAATGATCGTCCAAGTATCTCCCATGTCATCCGATTTATGAACGAATTGACTTCCCATATAAAAGCGATCGGGGACATGTGCGCTTACGGCCATAGGAGCATTCCAATTGAATCGCAATTTTACATCACCTTTCTTCGGAAGGGGTTGAATGGTCTTAGTTCTGTTTTTGTCTACATCGTATCGCCACACATTATCTGCGCCTTGCATTTCAGAATAAATGATATTCTTTGTAGGGTGTTTCAGAACTCGAAATCCGTCGCCATAGCCTACGCTATTCCAATCACGAGCCGTAACTCCGCCCGGCGCCGAAGAAGGACCGTACCACGATCCGTTGTCTTGAAGCCCACCATAAACGTTGTAAGGCTCTGCATCGTCCACACTAATGTGGTAGAACTGTGAAAGTGGCAAATTTTCTACAATCTCGAAGGTGGTGCCTCCGTTCCAAGAACGATACACTCCACCGTCTGTTCCTGCATACATAATTTCGCTATTGTTGATATCGAACACTACATCGTGTATGTCACTATGCATATTTCCAAGATCCTTAAACGTTTTTCCTCCGTCGCGACTTATGGAACCTGTCAATCCACCTTTTACAACCACATCCGGATTTTTAGGATCCACCGTTATACGACTGAAATAGAACGGACGTACTACGAGCCCAAAATCATTGTTCAAGTGCTCCCAGTTCTGTCCGGCGTTCGATGAACGCCACAATCCATTCTTTTTAGGATCTTCGGTCTCTAACACCGAATAGAGGATGGAAGGATTGCTTGGCGCAACGGCAATCGCAATGCGACCTAGCTTACCTTCAGGGAATCCATTGTGAATCTTATTCCAAGTCTTTCCGGCATCCGTCGATTTATACAGGGCACTGTGCGCTCCTCCCGAGTTGAATCCCCAGCCGGATCTTCGGAATTGCCACATAGATACGTATAAAGTAGATGGATTCTTCGGGTCCATGATAACATCGGCGGCCCCTGTGGAAGTATTAACGTACAATATCTTTTCCCATGTGGTTCCACCGTCGGTCGTTTTGTAGACCCCTCGATCTTCACTATCGCTCCAAAGGGCACCAAGTACTCCAACATATACTTCGTCTGTGTTGTTTGGATTGATCACTACGGAAGCAATACGTTCACTGTTCTCAAAACCCGGGATTTCTTTCCAGTTATTCCCTCCATCGGTAGATTTATACAGGCCATCTCCAATGGATACCGAATTACGGGTCCAGGTTTCTCCTGTTCCAACCCAGATCACTTCATCGGGTCTTTTCGGGTCAAGCGCTATAGCGCCAATGGATTGTACATGATCATCAAAGATGGGGACAAAGGTCGCACCTCCGTCACTGGATTTCCAAACACCGCCACCGGCAGCCCCTGCGTAAAGTATCCTAGGATTTGTAGGATGTGTTTCCATGTCGTTGATGCGTCCGCTCATTAAGGCGGGCCCAATATGGCGCGCATTCATGTCGCCAAACAGTTCTTTTCCTTTTAACGCGATCTCCTGTGCTTCAGTAGCAACAGGAAGAAGCGCAAGGCCTAATAATGCAATGAGTACTCTTTTCATTTAAGTTGGTTTTTGGTAAAAAAAAACCCCATATAAGGATGGGGTTTCAAAATGTGGTTACATGTTATTTTTCTTCCGGATAAGAAAACATAGTTTCGTCGATATCCGGGTTCAATTTAATTTCAGTAAGTGTGATCTGCATACCAGGCTGATCCTTTACGCCTTGTACAATAGAGAAAGGGAAATACAAGCCATCCACTTCTTGATAATCACTAAATTTGACCTGAGCGATCATCCCTTTTCCGGGACCTTGCGTAATTTCCTCTTCCACGACAATAGGAACGAAATTTTCAGTATCAAAATAATAATAGCTAACATCTTCAACCTCCTGTCCATCAACCATGATAGGTTCCTTCACCAACTTTATTTTATAGGTCTCTGTGCCTTCAATGGTTTCATTTCCTATCAACTCTACAGTATACATCTTTTCTTTATAGTTCAGGAAGGGATCGGGAAAGTCATTTAGATTGTTCTTAAAGTTATTGGTCGTTTCGGCGTCGCTCTTTTCCGCAGCCATTGTCATTTGGTTGGTTCCCCAGAGGGTTTCTCCGTCATACACCTCTTGGTAAAAAGTTTGACCTTGTACATCGGCTTTCATTAATTGTTTACCGGATTTCGTCATTACTTGCGTAATCGGTAATTGCATTCCCTGCATATTTAATTTTCCTGCAAATACGATACCGTCTAGTTTTTCCCAGTTTTCAGTACCTCCTGTATTTTCAAGATAATTAGCAATAATTTCATCTGCAGTCTGTGCGCTAAGAGGAGCCGCTGCAAATAGAAAAGCAAGAATAAAAAGTTGTAAAGTCTTCATGTGGATTGTTTTAGGTTTACGTTTACGTAAAGGTAAGTCTCAATTCTCACACTTCTGTTACAAGCGCTTTCTTTTTTTTCTGAATTTTAACATTAAACATTCCCTATCTTTATTAAAAATAGCCTCATTATGAACTTTGGAAAAGTGCAAAACCCTGCTGAGATTGATTTTATGCTGCCCGCCGATCATGTAGATACCCGAAAAAAACTATCAGAATACACTCCCAGAGATATCCCAACACTGTATGTGGGATGTGCGAAATGGAACCGTGCCGATTTAAAAGGATTCTATCCCAGAGGAACTAAAGATGAGCTAATCTACTACGCAACCCAATTTAACAGTATTGAATTGAATGCAACGTTCTACCGAATCTTTCCTGTTGAAACCTTTGTAAGCTGGTACGAGAAAACACCCTCGCATTTTAGATTCTTCCCGAAGATCTTTCAAGGAGTGAGCCATTGGAAACGTCTCAACGATTTTGAAGCCTATCTTAACGAATATGTGTTGCATGCCTCTAATCTTAAAGAGAAATTAGAAATGCCCTTCTTACAAATGCACAATAATTTTTCACCCAAGGATATCGACCGGCTTCCTGCCTTTTTTGAAGCCATTCCTAACGATCTAAAAATAGCTGTCGAATTTAGGCATACCGATTGGTTTAATGACATAACTGTGGCTAATGAATTGTATGCCATTTTAGAGCAATACGATGTGACGAACATACTTGTAGATACAGCAGGGCGGCGTGATTTGCTGCACATGCGAATGACGAGCGATTCGGCGTTTATTCGATACAATGGCGCAAACCATGAGAGTGATTACGCCCGATTGGATGATTGGATCGATAGGTTGGAGTCTTGGATCGACATGGGATTGCAAAACATATACTTCTTTCTGCATCAAAATGTGGAAAGAGCATCCCCGTTACTAGCTGCCTATTTTATTGAAAAAGCAAATGAGCGTTTGGGTACGTCACTTCACATCCCGGTTATGGATTCGATTAAAACAAAGTTCTAGCTACATGTCTATTTCTACTTTTTGTACGCCGCTCGCTTGTTCCTTAGCACGTTTTAGTTGTTCATCTGTAGGGGGCTTCGGTTGTTGTTCTGCCTTTTTATCGGGCTCGAAGGTAATATGTGTGTAGGTAGGGAAATGGTCTGAATTGATATCGGCTCCCAGTTTTATCTCCTTCAGCCGGAATTCCGAAGAGATGAAAACATGATCCAAAGGCCAACGAAAAAGAGGGTTATTCGCATTAAAGGTATTGTAGAAGCCTCGTCCGCGTCGTACATCCAATAATTCTCCTACATTTTGAAACAGTTCGGTGGTCGCAGACCAGGCAACATCGTTAAAATCTCCCAAAACAATCACTGGCAAACTCGATTGACGGGAATAATTAGCAATCTTCATCATCTCTGCATCTCGGTCTGATGAGGTGGGATTGTGCTGGGGCATGGGAGGCGTAGGGTGGATGGTATATAATTGAATGGTGTCTCCAGAGCGAAGCAATACCTTGCTGTGAATGGACGGGATACTATCATCCACCAAATAGCGTACTGTGGGGCCTAAGAGCTTTAATTTGGAATATAATAGCATTCCGTAGGTATTGTCCAAAGGAACTTCCACACGATAATTGTAGTCTGAGGGGAGGTCATTTACGATCTCGTTGCGCCATCGTTGGTTAGTCTCCACCAGCAAAACGATATCCGGATCCAAATCCTTTATATCCTGCATGAGCAAGTGTGTCTCTTTGTTTTTCTGATATACATTCGCCGTATATAGCTTCAATTCCAGATCCTGGGTTTTTGTCGTGGCCGCCAAAACTTCTTTTGAAGCATAGGGCATATACGAATGAATTTTGATGTATTGAAACACGAAGCAACCGGTCAATACACATACGAAGGCATAATCTTGCCAGCGTTTTATATCGAATCGCATGAAATAAGTGATCAGGGCCACCATGGTAAGTATGGTGAGTTGGATGTGCGGAAAGTCGAACATGCGTATCCACCAATAATCAATGGCTATCAAAGGAATGAGTGTTAAAACAACGGCAATACCTCCAAAGGTTTGGAGAACGGACTTTAGTGACATACAATTTTAGGTTGGTTGCTTTAAAGATACCGAACCCTTCTTGAAATCACGTTGTCTTTAACAGGATTTTATTGAGATCACTACCCGATGGAGATTCAAAGACCTCTAAACCAAAGTAGGGGACCGCGGCTAAAAGATGGTCGAAGATATCGGCTTGAATGTGTTCGTAGTTCTCCCAGTTCTTATCGTAACTAAAACAGAAGATCTCTATGGGAATTCCTTTATCGGTAGGGGCTAAGTGCCGCACCATCAAGAAAAGGTCCTTATTGATCGCCGGGTTCTCGTGCAGTAAGGCATCTGCGTATTTTCTGAAAATCCCGAGATTGGTTTGATTCCTTCCGTTAACTAGCAAACTTTTGTCTGCTTCGACCATCCGATTGTATTTTTCAACGTCACGTTGCCGGTGTTCGATATAGGGTTTTATAAGCTGAATCTTCTTAAGTTCTTCAAGGTCTTCGGCAGAAAGAAACTTAATGGAATTTTGCTTGATGTAGATAGACCTTTTAATGCGACGCCCTTTAGATTCTTGCATGCCACGCCAGTTCTGGAACGAATCTGCTATAAGACTGTATGTTGGAATTGTTGTATAGGTGTTGTCAAAATTTTGAACACGAACTGTTGCAAGGTTAATTTCGGTAACATACCCGTCGGCTCCGTATTTACTGAAGGTGATCCAGTCGCCAATTCGAACAATATCATTGACAGAAACTTGGATACTGGCTACAAAGCCTAAAATTGTATCCTTGAAAATAAGCAGGATCACAGCCGAAGCGGCTCCCAAAGTGGCCAAACTTGTAACTGAATAACCGGTAAGTTGATTGATGATAAGGAACAAGCAGATACCCCAAACAAAGATCATTAATACCTGGATATAACTGTCTAACGGTTTATCGTTGTAACGTTCTTTCCCCTGAAGATAGTTGCGTGTGGTACGCAAAACACTTCGTACCACCAATGCGCATAAAATGACCAAATAGATATTGATCGCCACCCATGCGATGCTTTGGATAAAGGGATATTCCAATAAGACGATAGGAGTAAGATACCATACAACAGCCAAGGGAACGAAATGTGCAATAAACCTTGGAAAATTACTTTGTACCAAATAATCATCAAAAGTGGTCTTCGTTTTTACACTGAAAGCCTTAAACGCCTGAACGATGAACTTTCTAATAATAATATCCAATACAAAAACGACAACGCCTACAATAATTATATTAATAAGCGTATTGAGTGCAGTGGCCAATGCAGGATTCATGCCCTCATTGATGAAAACATTTTGAAGCAAGCAACTGTATTCAATAATCGTTTCTTTATCCATTATAAATATTTTTTTTCTACGTAGAACGGTCCGAACGGGATCACAGAACAACCCATGACAATGAGTAAGGTTCGTACAGACCATTGGAGTTTTTCAAACATATAGTACGCTCCAATTAGATACAGGATGAAGAGGATACCGTGCGCCATTCCAACGATCTGAACCATTTGGGGAAGATCCCAGATGTATTTTAACGGCATGGCAATTCCTAAAAGAACTAAAAATGAAATGGCTTCAAGCGTACTTATAATTTTAAATGTCTTTACTGAAAGGTTCACGGCTATTATTTTGCTGCAAAGATACAGCAACTCCCATAGCTAGATAAATTTTAAGAATATTTTATAGAAAATTAGTTTCGCTCAAGGCTTATCCCGTGGTATCTTTAACCAATAACCATCCTTTATGACAGTACAAGATACGTCTCCGGCCGAAACAATTGCAAATTCCATAGAATCGTATTACGATAAATTTCTAGCGGTGCTTCCGCGCATTGCCCTGGCGATCTTTATAATTGTCGCAGGGATATTGATAGCGCAGCTTATTACCAATTTCTATCGACGCAGGATTCTAAAAAGTGCCACCGATCCGCTTATGGCACGATTTCTAGCGCAGGCGATAAAGATCATCTTCATATTAATTGCTATCATGATCGCACTACAAGTCGCCGGACTCAGTGGGATCGCAACCGGAGTTTTAACAGCTGCGGGTGGGGCTGCCATTATTTTAGGGTTTGCTTTTCAAGACATCGGGAAGAATTTTTTGGCGGGTATCATTCTGGCATTCAACAGACCCTTCAGTATCAATGACACCATCAAGATAGAATCTATGTTTGGGAAAGTGAAAGCGCTTAACTTTAGATATACCCATATTAAAACCACCGACGGTCGGGATATCTATATTCCCAACAGCGATGTGTTGACCAAACCCGTAGAAAACTACACCGCCGATGGATTTTACCGTGTTGATTTTGTAGTGGGAATAGGATACGAGGACGATATTGAGGCCGCGAAACAGCTTATTTACGACATACTGAAACATCACGACGGGATCGTGCAGGACGATACACACGAAAACTTCGTTATTGAAGACGAACTTGCGGCCTCCACCGTGAACCTCAAAATCTTCTTTTGGGTGGAAACCTTAGATTACCGCAAATCATCCAGAGTATTGCGCGGGATCGTGATCAAAAAGGTGAAAGAAGCACTTAGCGACGCCGGCTTCAACCTACCGGCAGACATCACCGAACTGAAACTGTACGGAAATGAAGAAGACATCCCATTACGCGTTCGCAAAGATCCTCGCGATGAAACACCTTTATTACCAAAAGGCACCTCTAAAGAATAAATTCAATTAGGACAGGGTAGCGGCGTATTCAAGGTTTTATAACTCCAATTCTTTTTATAACTGAAATGCCACCATTCGGTTCTGATGGTCTGGAATCCGTGAGCTCGCATTCCTTCCATAAGCAGTTTTCGATGAAATAGAATGGCTTCCGAAAAATTGTAATTGTCGATATGTGCTGCTCGGCCAAAGAAGTCGTAGTCACTTCCCATATCCACAAAGCAGCCGTCTAAGGTCTCGAGTGTAATATCCACCGCTGCAGCTTTATTGTGTATGGAACCTTTGCCATACGGATTGGCGACGTAGGTGGGTCGGGGTACCTTGGCCCACATTTTTTTCTGAACGTTCAAAGGTCTATAACAGTCATAGATCTTAATGCGGTATCCTTTTTCGCAGAAATATTGATTGGCGCGTACTAATGCTTCGGCTACTTCGGGACGTAATAGGCAGACAGCACAATCATACAAGGTTTCACCTATAAAATTTTCAGGCGTAGCATATCGAATCTCATACGAAAATTCCGAAGAAAGCTCAGAAAGATTTACTAATGGTTGTTGCGAGGACGCTTCCGAAGAATAACCCAAAACCAAAATACCGATAGCAAGATAAAACACTGTTCTCATCGTCCTTAAATTTAAGGATTAATTAATAAGAATTGAAAACACCCTTCGTAACTTTGAGAAAAAGAAGAAAAATGCAACGATTAGAAGGAAAGACAGCACTCATCACGGGTGGAACCAAAGGAATAGGATACGGGATCGCCCAAGCGCTTTTAAAGGAAGGCGTAAAAGTAGCGATCACAGGCCGTGATGTGAACTCGACCCAACAAGTAGCCGAAGGTCTGCAACGTGAAACAAATGGCACTGTTTTGGGTATTGCGGCAGATGTACGTAATCTCAAGAGCCAAGAACAGGCTACCCATAAGGTATTAAACAGCTTCGGCCATTTGGATATCGTTATCGCCAATGCAGGCTTAGGACATTTCGAAACCGTAGAAGACCTTACAGAAGAACAGTGGAATGAAACTATAGAAACGAACCTTACGGGACCATTCTTTACGTTAAAAGCCACTGTTGATCAGTTAAAAAAGAATAAGGGTTATTTTATAAGCATAAGCAGTTTGGCAGGCACTAATTTCTTTTCGGGGGGTGCTGCTTACAATGCCAGTAAGTTTGGTCTAACCGGCTTTTCACAAGCAGCAATGTTGGATCTGCGAAAATACGATGTCAAGGTGAGCACCATTATGCCCGGATCTGTCGCTACTCATTTTAACGGTAATGAGCCGGATGCGAGTGATTCCTGGAAAATCCAGATTGAAGATATTGGAAAATTAGTGGTGGATCTATTGACCATGCATCCACGTACCTTACCAAGTAAAATTGAAGTACGCCCTACAAAGCCTTCAGGCAATTAAAAGCAACGAATTTTTATTTGGCACTACACCCGATTAGATTGAAGTGGGTACACTAGGATCTTGTTGGAAAAAAAGATATCGCCCAGTTCTCAGCATCCTCTAAGCGTTCGAAAAACGCAAAGCTTTTGTCGAAAATTTCCTGTTCGAGCATGGCGCGTTCGCGTTCGGCTTTGTTACGTGAAACAATGGCCAAGGCTTGCGTGTTCTTTAGTCGGTTCTGTTTATAAATGGCGAAGTCAATATCATGATCGTTCTCCCTGTCTGCAATTAAAACGATAGGACGATTTTTATAATGACTTCTAAGTTTATGGCGCAATTCATTGGTAATCTTAAGGTCAAGATGTACACCTTTTTTTACCCTAATGATCGCATATGTTTCAGAGAAGGTAAGGTCATAGAATTCAGTAGTGTAAAGTGTCTTCATAGTGATGTAATTACCTAAGTTATAAATATAGTACTTTCAGTAATATGTTTTACAAAAAAAGCGACCCTTAAGAGTCGCTTTTCCATAGTTGTTTACTTTCTTTTAGTTGGCAGAAAGCAAAGCCAAGAACTTATCTAAGTTAGGTAAGATTACAATGCGTGTTCTTCTGTTGGTCGCACGGCCTTCCTTTGTATCGTTTTCGGTTAGGGGATGAAAACTACTTCTTCCGGCTGCGATCAATTTCTCCGGAGCTACTCCGTACTTCTCCTGTAGAATTCTAATAACTGCGGTTGAACGCTCCACGCTAAGATCCCAATTGTCTTTAATGTAAGAGCCTTCTTTTACAGTCTGAGCATCGGTATGACCTTCTACCATTACTTCAAGCGCCGGCTCACTGTTAATCACATTGGCCAATCGCTCCAATAAATTATTGGCTTCCGGATTTACACGGTAACTTCCGGATTTGAACAATAGCTTGTCGGAAATAGTGATCATTACTACGGTTTCATCGATGTCAATCTGAATATCATCTTCCTCACCTTCGGCAACCAAACTGTTGTCCAAGTTCTTCTTCAAATTGTAAGAAATAATTAGGTTCATGGAGTCCTCAAGGGTTTCGGCCTTGGCCAATTCAGAAGGGTCAACATTTGCCAAAGCTTTCTTCATTTTCTCTTTGTCGTCATTAGAAATAACAACATTTTCAAATTGCTGAAGACGGGTATTATTACTGTCGGTAAGCGATTGGATCTTCGCGTTGTAACTGGCAACACGTTCTTCGATCTTTGCATATTTTGCTTCGATCTCTTCTTTTTCAAGTTGGGTTTTAGCCAAGGTAGAACGGGTATCGTTATACTGACCTTCTAGTTCAACATACTTTTTTTTCGAAACACAAGACGTGGTAAGAAACACCCCGGAGAGCAGGGTTAGTGCAATTAATTTTTTCATGTTACTAAGTTTTTTAGGTTTGTAAAACAAAGGTAAGTACAAGGGGCATCAAAATATTCTTTAAGGATTCCCATTGTTTTGTTAAATAAGCCTTAAGATTATTTTGTAGTGTTAATTACATTGACCTAGTTTTACTTCGGAAAAACTAAAAAAGGATGCTCGAAGCATCCTTTTTTCGGTTTATATGGTTATTATTCCTTAGAATGAATTTTAAGTTGGTTCTTTCCAAAATCCAGTGTTCGAATAGGGAAAGGAATATTGATATCGGCCTCATCAAAGTGTTTCTTGATCAACTTGATGGCTTTGTGTTGTGCTGCCAACTTTGGTTTTGGTTTTGTGCTTTCAATCCAAAAACGTGTCACAAAATTTATGGAGCTGTCGCCAAATTCGGTAAAGAAGAACTCAACTCCTTCATCGTCCTTTTGCTCGAAATTTTCTGAAATGATCTTCACTACCAGATCTTCCACTTGTTGCAGGTCACTTTCGTATCCTACACCACAGGCCACATCTATGCGTGAGCGATTGCTCCATGAATAATTAGTGAATGGGTTATCTACAAAGGTAGAATTGGGAATGATCACATATTCGTTATCGGTTTGCCGCATCACGATATTGCGAAGATTGATTTCTGAAACATACCCTTTCTTATCTTGTGTTTCAATAAAATCTCCAATCCGCACTTTTGGCAAGAACGACAACACGAGTCCTGAAACGGTATTACCTAAGGTGCCTTGGAGTGCCAAACCAATAGCCAATCCTACAACACCGGCTCCTGCCAGAATAGAAGTAAGTGCCTTATCCAGTTCCATTACGCCTAAAGCGATAAAGAAACCTACCAGAACTATAACCGCAAACACCAGTTTGCCGAGCATTTGCCGTATGGATTCTTGATTTATTTTTTTAAATAAGACTTTTTTAGAGAATTTCGAGAGCAATTTGGCTAAGAACCAAAACAACAGCATGACAAGTACCGCTACTGCAAAATTGGGTAATTTTAAAATAATAGCATCCAACCAGCCGTCCAGTTTATCCCAGAGGTTAGAAACTGCGTCATCGATAGAGAATTTTTCTTGCATAATATTAGAATAAGGTGGAGAGCATAAACGTCCCGGTTATCCAAAGAATAAGGGAGAGAATACCTCC